>JAYTXB010000210.1:0-5313 GCA_043743205.1 Schlesneria sp. | reverse complement strand
CTTTGGCGGGAGATTCGACGATCACCAGTCGCTTGGTTGGTTTGCCTGCCACTGGGACGCTTCCAAATTGAGAGGACGAAACAGAGAGAACGAACACATACAGAAAACGCCCGAACGAAACACTCACACCACGTGGTGGTCAACGGGCCTGCGACTGCTCCCCGTGCAGAGACTCCATCGAGCCACTTCTGTGACCGGTCGAGACCTCGGCAATCGCACTCCCGCAAGCTCATCACCTTGCCACACGCTGAACACGAAAACCGCAGACCATCCGCGCGAACCAACCGAGACCACATTCGTTGAGCATCGTTCACGCCACCCGCGATTCACGCCAGCCGGACGCTGGAAGTTGCGAGCCGCAACTCTTCATCGCCGCTTCTCTTGTGCGGTCAATCGACCTAGCTACAATGCGGCCCGCTTGCGCGGGGAAGTCCAATAAGGGATTGTGCGCCGGTCTGTCAAGCGACGCTGTGTACTGCGAGACGGTCAATCTCGATCGTCTCGCCCGAGTCCGTGACCGACGTTGTGGGTAAAGGATGCCTAGATGATCGACAAGTTTTCTGCTTCCGTCCGTCGCAACCAAAAGCAGTGGATGGTGGTCATCACCATCCTTGCGGTGTTCGCATTTCTGTTCGATGACTTCGCTCGCAATTCTCAATCGAATGGCGGTGGTAATGTCATTTTCCTCGCCGTGCTGTGTGCGGCGGGGATGTCGATCATTGGCTACCGACGCGGGCAGACGACCGAATTCGGAGCGACCGGCTTGGTGGTCGGTGCGCTCGTCGCCTTCATTTCAATCCGTGCGTCAGGGCCACCTGTCGTTGTGACAACGAAGGTTGGCAGTTACACGCGAGCCGATCTCAATGCGTTTCGTTCACAACGACTGAAGCTGGATCACTTTCTTACGGCCGTCGGAAAAGCGATCGGCAACGAACGAGGAATCCCGCGATTCGGTGCCGTCGATGATGGCTCAATGGTTTCCTTCGCCCTCCTTCAGAAGGAGGCTCGTCGAATGGGCGTCACTCTGAAAGAGGACTCGGTCAACCAGTTCTTTAAAAAGATCACGCAGGACAAACTGAACGAGAAGGACTACGAGGCGGCGCTCCGCGAAGCCCGGCTCTCCGAAGGTGAGTTGTTTGGCCTCGTTCGCCAAGAGCTCGAAGTGCAGATGGTCGCTCAGTTAATCTCCGCTCCTGCGGAAGCTCACCCGACCATGGCACAGTTCACGCGTGGCGCCTATTCAGGTCGGATCGCGCAGCAAACGCCCGAACAACTCTGGCGATCGTTCCAAAAGCTGCATGTGAAGCAAGCTCTCTCGACCGTTGCAGTGCCGGTTGCCGAGTTCGCTAAATTGGTCCCCGATCCCTCTGAGGGCGATCTGAAAGACTTCTTCGAGAAGCACAAGAACAACTTCGGTGACGAACAAGGCACACCCGGCTTCTTGGAGCCGCCGAAAGTTCGGCTCGCCTATCTTGTGGCCGGAAACTTGGAGGCATACGAGAAGCAGGTTCCTGAGATTACTGAGCAGGATGTGGCCGATTACTATCTCGCCAACAAACAGTCGTACCGTGTGTTCGACATCCCCGAGCCATCTCCGAAGTTGCCCGACTTGAAGCAGAATGCAACCTCGACCAGTTCGGATGACTCCGGTCCAGCCGATGCCACGAAGACCAATAACACAGACAGTGAGAAGGCCGCTCCCCCGGCAACCGACCCCAAGGTTGAAGACAAGCCCGCTGTGGAGTCGAAGCCACCCGAGGCTGTCGAGAAAGCGAAAGATGCTCCCGTCGAGAAGACACCCGTGAAAGAAGGGGACAGCAAGGACGGTGTTCCTTGTGATGATGCCGCTGCGGAACCGAAGACCGCTCCCGTAGAAGCGGCAGCGAAGTCCGATGCCGCTGCGGCAGACTCGAAAAAGGATGACACGCCAAAAGCAGAGGAAGCCAAACCTGCCGATGCTCCGGCAAAGCCGGAAGTGACAGTTCAGGGTGATGACAAGTCGCCACCCGCTCCAGCACTCCCCTCAAGTGATCAACCCGCCAGCGCGACTACCGCTACTGATGATGCGGCCAAGCATCCCGGCTTGGATTCATTGCCGATGCCTGCACCTGCTGCTCGTTATCGCGAACTCGACGACGATTTGAAGGAGCAAATTCGGGAAACGATTCGGACGGATAGGGCGCTCGTCAAGATGAGCGAAGTCTCGGACGACGCGCTCGAAATGATGATGGTGCTGAGTTTGGACCACATGGCGTTGGAGCCGAAGAAGCGGGGTGATTTTTCCGCAGAATTCCCGAGAAAACTGAAGGAATACGCCGAGTCCCATGGCTTGGAGTACAAAGAGACTGCTGAGATGTCCCAGCTTGAAATGATGACATCCCTCGAAGAGCGGATTGGCAGTGCGACAGACCCCGTAGCCGCGAGCGGTGCCTCGCGCAGCCAGACCTCTGTGGCTGAAGAAGTGTTCCAGAGAGAAAATTCCGGGCGCGGTTATCGGCTTTCCACGTTCTCACCGCGCCGAGCGGATATCTCCCGAGGAGCACGATACAGTTATTGGAAGATTCAAGAAGTTCCCGCGAAGTCTCCGGACCTTAAAGACGCCGTTGTTCGCAAGAAGGTGCTTGACGCCGGGAAGTTCGAGAAGGCTCGCCCCTTAGCTGAAAAGCGGGCCAACGAACTGGTCGCTCTGATCAAAAAGGGTGAGGCCGACATTGCGGCCTCGCTTTCGGGGCAGACGATCAATGGCACTAACGACTCGCCCGCAGCTTCGATTCGCGAGACCACGAAGTTCTCATGGCTGCGACTCCCTCAAAGCCTGCCGCAATTCGGCCTGCAACAGCCGGTCGAATCGACCATCGATGGCATCGGCCAACCGGGGTATCAGTTTATGAAGGCCGTCTTCGATGATATGGCGAACGGGGATGTTAATGTGGTCGGCAATTCGTCGCGGAGTGTGTTCTACGTGGTACGAGTTCATGATCGAGATGGTGTTGCCAGCGAAGCCGAAGGAGTTGTCGGACTGCCAGATTTGCAAAAGCAGTTCCTCCGAGAACAGTTCTCAAACTTCCTGCCGACACCCTACGAATTCATTGGTGCCGAAATTCAGGCCATTGTGGACAATCGTTGGCGAGCAGATTTTCGGAGGCGATTCGGGATCGAATTCGAGTCCAATGCGGCTCTGGTTAACGAAGAAGAATGATCTCACCAGCCTGTGTAACAGGCGTTTGGGGTCGGCTCATGACGAGAACATGCTCCTCAATACAGCCACACTTGCTGGACAATTTCCAACACTCTCTGTAATAGATTTCGTATTGAGCAGCGCCGATGGGCCGACCGGTTTTCCAGACCTGACTTGGTGAAATGCGACTCCATGAGTGACACCTCTTTGGCGATGATCGAGGCAACGGGCCTCAGTAAGTTTTATGGACCCTTTGCAGCGACACAAAACGTGTCGTTCTCTGTCCCACGTGGCCAAGTGGCTGCGTTTCTGGGGCCGAATGGTGCAGGTAAGTCCACGACGATGAAGCTGCTCACCGGCTTTCTCGCGCCCACTTCAGGCAGCGCGAAAATCGGTGGCTTCGATGTCGCGACGGATCGCCTGAAAGCGGCCGAGATTCTGGGATATCTTCCCGAAAATGGGCCGCTCTATTTGGAGATGACTCCTTCCGAGATTTTGAAATTCTTGGGAGCAGCACGCGGCATGACTTCCGAGCGCCTTAAAGAGCGTCTGGAGTTTGTCGCGACGAAATGTTCGCTCAAGGGTGTGTGGGGCAAGCCAATCGCGAAATTGTCGAAGGGCTTTCGCCAACGCGTCGGCATGGCACAGGCCTTATTGCACGATCCGCAGGTGCTGATCCTTGATGAACCAACCAGCGGGCTCGATCCGAACCAAACTCATGACGTGCGCGAGTTGATCCTGAGTTTGGCCAAGACCAAGACGATCCTGTTATCGACGCACATTTTGCAAGAGGTCAAGGCGGTTTGTAGCCGTGTGATCCTCATCAGCGAAGGGCGTGTGGTGCTCGACGGGAGCGTCGATGATTTGGATCAGGGTGCTCAAGGGATGGAAGGTCGCTTCCGTCAGTTGACGGGAGCCGGACGCTAGTTTCCATCGTCGTGTTCGTTCGATTCAGGTCTCAACGGAGGCCGGGGTCGGCGAGAAGGGATCAAGTACCTCGTTGAAGGTGCTTCGTCTCCCGCCTGCTGGAGCCAGCAGGTGCCTGCTCGTCGCAAGGTGCGACGTGGCGGGTTTGAATCGTGTCAGCTTTCCACCGTGATGTTCATCGAGGTCTACCGACGATGCGAAGTCATGTTGTTCTCGCGGTCTTCAAGCGAAATTTCTGGAGCTATTTCTCCGGGATGATTGGCTACCTCTTTATCGTGGCGTTCGTGTTCGTGGGAGCGTTTGCCGCGTTCCAAGAGAAGTTCTTTACGAACAATCTCGCGACGCTCGATCAACTCAACGAGTGGTTCCCGCAACTCCTGCTGTTCATCGTCCCTGCAATCACGATGGGCGTTTGGTCCGAAGAGCGAAAACTTGGGACCGAAGAATTGCTCTTCACGCTGCCCGTGTCTGACTTGGAAGTCTTGCTCGGCAAGTACTTGGCCGTCGTGTCTGTTTACACTGTGGCACTTGTGTTCTCACTGACTCACGCGGTCGTGCTGCAATGGATCGGCGACCCGGATTGGGGCCTGCTGTTCGCGAATTACCTCGGTTACTGGATGGCCGGTTGTGCGCTGCTCAGTGCCGGAATGGTTGCCTCGTATCTGACGAGCAGCGCCACCGTCGCGTTCGTGCTGGCCTCTTTGATTTGCGTATTGCCGATCGTGATCGGTTTGGCTCCGATTCCGGCACCATTGCAGGCGCTTGTTGGCAACGATCAGTTCTTCGAGCAGATGGGTTTACCACGTCAGTTCGCACCGTTTGGAATCGGCCTGATCGAATTTAAGAGTGTGTTGTACTTCGTCTCCTTCGCAGCCTTCATGCTCTATCTGAACTTGGTGTTGATTGGTCAGCGGCATTGGAAGGGTGGTGTGCGTGGAGCGAACATGGGATGGCAATTTGCGGTGCGCGCGGTTTCACTCGCATTGATTCTCGTGAGTGGCAACGCCCTGTTGTCCGGCAGTAGCAAGACCGTGGACATGACCGGCGAGCAAGTCTTCACCGTGGCTCCGACAACCAACACCTTGTTGGGCAAGTTGAGCAACAAACGTCCCGTCACGATTCAAGCGTTCGTCAGCAAAGACGTTCCTCGCGACTACGCTCCGGTCAAGACACTGCTTCTCGGGCTGTTGTCTCAATACGAACAGGCC
>JAYTXB010000209.1:0-2086 GCA_043743205.1 Schlesneria sp. | reverse complement strand
TTGCTCTACCGTTGTGAATCGTAGCCGAACTGCGTCGAGGCTGTCTTTGTGCGGGGCGATCTCGGGGTTGGTGCCGAAGCTGGCGACTTGGCCGAGTTGCACCGAGCCGCTGGGGACGAAGAGCCCGAAGTCCACGCCGCCCGGTCGCTTGGTGACGATGTTCGCCACCGGCTGTTTGTTCTTGGAGTAGTTGACCACGACCTTCTGGGTCCAATCGACTTTGGCATCCGGCAGGAGTTCGTCCAACAGCGCAGCCAGTTCCTCCAACACGGCCACTTCCCATTCAACCTTGCCCGCCAAGAAACCCTTCCGCATCAGATGCCACTTGCGGCCGAGCTTCTTCCACGGCGTGAGGTCTTCCAAATCGAGAGCCTTCGGATTCGTCGCGTCGAGAAACGATTGCCGCGCCTTCGCGAAGAACGTCTCGAACGCGGGCGTCTCCATGTCGGACGGCTTGAGCAGCACGATGGTCACGTCTTCAAACGGGCCGTTCGTGGCGGGGCGGATGCGGACTCGCGGCTGACGGTTGTAGATGGGAATCTCGTCGAGATCGTTCACGTCCGCGAGGCCCAAGTCCTGAGACAGCGTCGCCTCATCGAACGCCTTCTTGCCGATGCGGAACTTCAGCGACAGCAGCCACTCGTCGCCCGTGAGGGCATGGAGGAACCAGCCCGCCGTTTTCACCTTGCCCGTCACCTCGACGGTGCTCCGTTCGGCCCAGTTCGTCGGGGCGAAGTCGTCTGATTCCTCGAGTTGATCGATCACGCGCGCCAGCATCTCACCCGACCAGCGTCGCGGTTTGCCATTGTTTGCCAGCCCATCGACCGTGTGCCACTTGCGACCATCCACTTCCCACGGCATCTTCGCATCGGCCCCGATCTTCGTCGGATCAAGGTCCCCCGCGTGCTTCTTTCGCGCCGCCTCGGCATCGAACGATTCACGCTCACCGCGCCGACCTTCGGCCAACACGCGAGCGAGGATTTCACCGGTGAGCGAGCGGTGGGGGGAAGTGGCGAGTGACGAGTGACGAGTGACGAGTGAAGCCACCGACGCGGAGTCTTCTCCGGTCCCCTCGCCCCCGTCTTCGGGGGAGAGGGTTAGGGTGAGGGGGTCTTCGATGGACGTGGCAGCCTTCGATGCGCGAGACGACTTCTTCTTGGTTCCCACTCTTTGAGTGGAGGGAGAAAGAGTGGAGCCGATTTGAAGTCGGGCAGCGTCATCACCGTTCGGCCCCCTCACCCTAGCCCTCTCCCCCGAAGACGGGGGCGAGGGGACAACTCCGTGCTGGCGCACGTAAGACTCAGCGTAGGCGGCCACTTCTTCCGGTGTGCCTTCCGCGACGATCCATCCCCCCTCACCACCCGCCTGCGGGCCGAGGTCGATGATCCAGTCGGCGGTCTTGATCACGTCCATATTGTGTTCGATGACGACGACCGTGTTCCCCGCATCGACCAGGCTGTTGAGTATCTTCAGCAGCTTGCGGATGTCGTCGAAGTGCAGCCCGGTGGTCGGTTCGTCGAGCAAATAAAGCGTCTTCCCCATTGAAGGCCGCGCGAGTTCCGCAGCCAGTTTGACTCGCTGTGCCTCGCCCCCCGAGAGCGTGGGCGCGGGCTGGCCGAGCGTCAGGTAATCGAGTCCGATCGCGGCGAGGACACTGAGCGGCCCGCGAATCTTCGGCAGGTTGTCGAACAGTTCGAGGGCCTGGCCGATCGACATGGCCAGTACGTCGGCGATGCTTTGGCCGCGATACTGCACCGCCAGCGTCTCGGCGTTGTAACGCTGACCGCGACAGACATCGCACTCGACCCACACATCGGGGAGGAAGTGCATCTCGATTAGCTTTTGCCCGTTCCCCTCGCACGCTTCGCAACGACCGCCGACGCGGTTGAAGCTGAACCGCGTCGAGGAATAGCCGCGCACCTTCGCTTCCGGCATCCGGGCAAACAGTTCGCGAATGTGCTCGAACACGCCGGTGTATGTCGCGGGGTTGGATGCAGGCGTGGTCCCGAGCGGCTGCTGATCGACCACGATCAGCTTGCTCAGGTATTGCAGACCAAGCAATTCGTCATACGGCCCCGGTTGAGTC
>JAYTXB010000208.1:0-4292 GCA_043743205.1 Schlesneria sp. | reverse complement strand
GTCACGACGCTGGAACTGCTGGCCGAATTGAAGGCCGAGTTCCGCGATCGCTTCGGCCCGCTGCCGACTCCCACCGAACGTCTGTTCGATCAGCGCGAGCTGCAACTGCTCGCGTGGCAATGGCAGATCGACGACATCCGCTGGCATGAGGGCGACATTGTCTTCGGCTATCGCAACCCGAGGCTCATCACGCGGCTGGCCAAGTTCAGTCACGCGACCATCCGCGTCGTCGATGATCGCGATGCGTGCCTGATCCTGCCGTCGAAGCTTAAAGGAACGAAGGCTCTGCTGCGGCTGTTGAAAGAGATCTTGCAGCTCACTCCAAGATGAGGCTACAACCCGCCGCCTTTCCCCCTTGGTCATTTCTTCATTCGCTTCCACACTGGTCTCCTGAGGCCGGTTCGGCGCGGGTCTCCCGACCCCGTCGAAACGCCCGACCGAAGGTCTCCTCTTCCCGTTTCCCATCGCTACTTTGCTGCCAGAGTCGCTGTTCGTTCCCTTCGTCCCCTTTCGCTGGCAGACATCATGCGTCGGACTATTCCATCGCTGCTGATCGCGCTCTGCTGTGTCGCCTGCAACGGCGCGCAGAAGAAGCACGACAACCCGGTGTTGATCCAAGCGCCGCGCCGCGTCGCGCACGTTGAACCGGAAGCGGGTTCACAAATCGCGAGTGCTGATTCTGCCGACGCGACCGCCGACAGTGACGACAAAGTTCAAAAGGCCTCGGGCTTCAAAGCCGATCCGTGGGCCGACTGGGAAGACGACACGGCGATCTTCAACTCGAAAGTCGCGGCCACCGTCAACGGCGCACCGATCCTGAACGGCGACGTGATTGACCGCTATAGCGGAGTCGTCATCTCGGCACGCGAACAGATGCAGGTGATGTGGGCGCACCCCGAGAAGCTGCCGCCCGGACAGCCGCGACCCACGCCAGACGACTTTGAAAACTTTCGCGAGATGCTCGTGAAGCGAGACCTCTCTGGTCACATCCAGCGCCGACTGCTGGTGGAACGGATGAAGTCGAGCTTGAAGCCCGATCAGGTCAAGGCGATGAACGCTCACCTCGACCAACTCTTCGATCAAGAAATTGCCAAGCTGAAGCGCGAACTCAAGGTCTCCACGCGCACCGAGCTGGAGTTGGAACTGAACAAGAAGGGGACGACGCTCCAGAACGTGAAGGACAACTTCTCCACCGAACGGTTGGCGATGGAGTTCCTTGTCCTCAAGTCCGAGAAGCCGGAGCCGATCGACCGACTCGATCTGGTGGCGTACTACAAAGAACACGCCGAGGACTATGCGATCCCCGCCAAGGTGAAGTGGGAGCACATTCAAGTCTCTTACGGGCCGGAACGCTCGAAGGTCGAAGCCAAGCGCCGGATCGAAGCGGCCGCCGCAGAACTCGACAGCGGCGTGCCATTCGAGGAAGTCGCGAAGAAGTACTCGGACGGATCGACCGCCAAATCGGGTGGCCAACGCGACTGGATGGGACCGGGCAATCTCTCCGACACCAAACTCGAAAAGCAGTTGTTCGAGCTGCCGATCGGGAAGCTCAGTCCGCTCTACGAAGGTCCCGCTGAATGGCAACTCGTGCGCGTCACCGATCGTGAAAAATCGAGCCGCACTCCGTTCGGTGAAGTGCAGGAAGAAATCCGGACCAAAATCGAAGAAGGCCAACGTCAGAACGGTTCTCAGAAGCTGTTCAAGAAGCTCATGGAAGAGGCCGTCATCGAAACGAAGTACGACCCACCGAAGACGTGAGGTGTTTCTCGCCCCCAAGCTGGAGCGTCTCTCGTTCCCAAGCTCCGGCTTGGGAACGCTCCCACACGAAGCTCCTGCTTCGCGTCTCGGCTTTGCTTCGATCCCGATCGTGACACGTGATACCGTGACGCGCCTCGCCAAGCTGGAGCTTGGCAGCGTGCCGTTCCCAAGCTGGAGCTTGGGAACGAGGTTCAATCGGAGGACTTACGTCCACCGCTCGGAAAGTCATCGCCGCTCGCTCAGTTCCGTGTGAGCGACTCATCCAGATTGAACAGCGTGCTGGCGAAGATGGTCCACGCGGCGAGTTCACTCGAATTGAGTTTGGTCTCGCGCGGGGACTCGCCCACCTTGAGCAGTGCTTCCGCTTTGTCGGCGTGTTGGGCGTAGTCAGCGAGCTGTTCCGTCACGAGTTGTTTGAGCAACGTCAGCTCGCGTGTGGTCGGTTGGCGCGCGACCACGTGACGGAACGCGAACGTCAGACGCTCGTCCAGCGTCGAACCGCCTCCCTGCAAGATACGTTCGGCGAACTTGCGTGATGCTTCAATGTAGGTCGGATCGTTGAGCAGGATCAGTGCTTGCAGCGGCGTGTTGGTGCGTGCCCGTCGGACGGTGCAGGTTTCGCGATCGGGAGCATCGAACGTGGCGAGAGTCGGCGGTGGCGCGGTTCGCTTCCAGAACGTGTACATCGTGCGGCGATAGAGGTCGGCACCGGTGCTCTGCTTGTACGTTTGAGCTGTCCATTGATAGCCGTCCTGTCGCGACGCGAGTTCTTCCCAAATCCCGACTGGTTGATACGGCGAGACACTCGCGCCACCGATGCGCGGGTCGAGCAAGCCGCTCACTGCCAAAGCCTGATCCCGCACGAACTCCGCTTGCAATCGGAAGCGACTTCCCCGCGCCAGCCAGCGGTTCTCGGGATCACGGTGCAGCAATGCGGGACTCACGCGAGACGCCTGTCGGTACGTGGCCGAAGTGACGAGCAAGCGAATGATGTGCTTGGTGTCCCAGGGGCGTTGAGGGTTGAGAGCTGAGGGTGGAGCGCCAGAGGAAGAGCCAAGATTGGGGTTGGCTGGAGACGCACCTCGGAACTCGACTGCCAGCCAATCGAGGAGTTCGGCGTGACTCGGTTGTTCGCCTTGTGAGCCGAAGTCTTCACTCGTTTTGACCAGCCCCATCCCGAACAGCATTTGCCAGTAGCGATTGACGATGACGCGACTCGTCAGCGGGTGCCGTTCGTCCACGAGCCACTTCGCCAACCCGAGCCGATTCGCCAGCAGACCTTCGGCGAGCGGCGGCAGGAACGAGGGCGTGGCGGCAGTCACCTTGTCCCCCTGCTTGTCGTACTGGCCGCGCATCAGGATGAAGGTGTCGCGCGGTGTGGCCAGCTCCTGCATGACCATCGTGGTCGGGATCGTTCGCTCGAACTCATCCGTTTCCTTCTTACGTGCAGCGATGGTCTCGCTGAACTTCTTCCCCTGCACCTCTTCGCGGAAGTATTTGGATAGCTCTTGTTGTTGAGCCTCCGTCCGCTCGGTCGTGTTCAGGAGCGCGGTGATGTTGGCCGGGAGCGACGGCTTGTCGTGCGGGTTCGCGGCCGACGTGATCGACACTCGGAAGCGGCCCGGCTGGTGTTGAGCGAAGGTCGAGTTGAATGCGAACGCGATCGTCAGCGGCGCGGGTTGACCCTGCAGCCGGATCGGTTCCGAGAATTCGAAGATCGCGTGATGCGGCTTGCCGACTTCGGGATGGATCGCCCAGCCCGTGCGATCGTTGGTGTCGATGCTGTTCGCGATCGGATAGTCGAGCTGGCTGAAGTCGGCCGAGGCGCGTTCGAGCTTTTGCAGACGCGGCTTCCGTCGATCATCGGTGGGGCCCAGCCCGACCGTCACATGGGTCATCACGAAGTTGCCGTTGACGCTGCGTCCCGGTCCTTTCCCCGCCAACGAATCGTCCGGCAGCACGTCGAGCCTCACGGCGGTGATCGTGCCTTCGACCGGTGCCACGACGGTGTAAGTCTCCGTCGCGGGATTCGCTTCCGTGGCCGTGATCGTGCCGTCATCGAGCAGCTTCAGCGTCGAGCCGCCTGCCGCACGAAGTGACTCGGGCTTGAGGACTGTCCACGCGACAGGCTGCTCCGAACGCGCGGCCGTCTCCCACTGGCGCTGGGCTTCGACGAGTTCCGGCCCCATCGCGGCGAGTTGCTTCTCCAGCGACGCGATCCCCGCGCGAAGTTCGTTCAGCTTGACCTGCTGCTCGATCGTGGGCGTCTTCAACATCGGTGCCGCGTTCCCCTTCGACCCATCGAGACCATTTTCAGGGACGTTGTGGAAGAAAGCGTAGAGCGAATAGAAGTCGCGCTGCGTGATCGGGTCGTACTTGTGGTCGTGACACTGGGCACACGCGACCGACAGACCGAGCCAGACCGTCGCCGTCGTGCTGACGCGATCGACGATGTAGGCGTTGTGGTACTCGGCCGGAATCGCTCCCCCTTCGAAGTTAATCATGTGATTGCGATTGAAGCCGCTGGCGATCCG
>JAYTXB010000207.1:0-1142 GCA_043743205.1 Schlesneria sp. | reverse complement strand
GTCGATTGAATCGAACCAAACGGCTACCGGGATCGAGTTGCTACCGAGCTGGCGATGATTGACTGGCTTGGATTCCAAGCGGCCGTGGTGCAAGGACTGCAGCCCGCTGACCCAGGCTCGAACATCTTCGAAGCGGGTGCCGAGTTCTACCGAGGTCGGACCCTTGAGGCGCATCCGCAATGGGAACAGATCGTCGGGCGCAGTGCCCTCCTGATTGATTGCGACGGAGCGCAGCATTCGTCCCTGATCCCACGACCGCAACAGCTGGGCACGGAGGTCGGATGTGGTTGTCCACTCGGCTGCGGTCATGACTCGGTTGTGTCGTCGGCGAGTCGACGTTGCTTTTCTTCGTGGTACTGCTCGATGGTCAGGTTGCGCAACCGGGACTCTCGTCCACCGCTGTTGTGTACGAAGCCGACACCGCGGACAAATGGCTCGATCACCCGGATCTTCTGCAGCGGGGTGACGACCAAGAGTTGCAGCTTGAGCTTCTCGAACAGCTGCAATCCGTAGCGGGCCGATTCATCTGAGCCGCGGCCGAACGCCTCGTCGATCACGACGAACCGGAACGACTTCGACCGGACCTCTCCCCACTCCAGACCGAACTGGTAGGCGAGGCTCGCAGCGAGCACCGTATAGGCGAGCTTCTCTTTCTGGCCGCCCGATTTGCCTGACGAATCGGAGTAATGCTCGTGCTCGGTGTTGTCCTCGCGGTAGCGTTCCGATGCGGCGAAGACGAACCAGTTGCGGACATCGGTGACCTTCGTGGTCCACCGACGGTCGATCTCGGTGACGCCATCGCGACCCTGGAATCGCTCGATGATCGCCCGCACCTCGAGGAACTTGGCCTCGGCGTAGTGGGGATCATCGCTTCCCATCAACGAACCCTCGGTGCAGTTGCGCAAGTCGCGGCGGAAGTCGCGGATCTCGGCGTCTTCGCTGGTCGACAGTTCGAGCGTGATGTATCGGCCGACGTTGTAATCGATGTGGGTCAGTGAGGCGTTGATGACGTCGATGCGTTCGCGGATTTCCTCCTGCTGGCGGGCAAGTTGGGCCTGGAAGTTGGCGATCTCGTTGATCGTGTTCTCGTTGAGCAGCTGCTTGAACCGGGCCTCGTGACTCGGCAGGTCGTCGCTGACGAG
>JAYTXB010000206.1:0-6316 GCA_043743205.1 Schlesneria sp. | reverse complement strand
TCGGGACGAGCCAACCAAATCTGAAAGGGGCTGCCGATGGCATCGGAAAGCGTGGCCAGCAGCGTTTCACAACGAGCGGCAATCTGACTCTCGACGGAGGCGGGGACGGGTGAAGTCATGGCGGGGTCCACGGTGGAAAAGAACGGCCAAGTGGGGAGCGGTAGTCGGCGAATTACATCTGGCGAGGTTGTGGAGGCGCTCTCGTGGGCTTCATTCCGACGAAACGGTCACTCGACCTCAGGCAGCATCCTCTTAACCTAGGTCGGAATTCCGGATTGGCAAGCCGATTTGGAAGCCACCCGCCGCCGCCGTTCCCGAGAACAGCCGTGTCGCTGTGGCTGGGTCACACGTTGTGCGCGGGTCTCCTGACCCCGCACAGGTCGCGACCGCAGGTCTCCTCTTCATTTCCGGGGCGTTCCAGAGAAGAGAAGACCTGCGGTCGGGCGTTTCGGCGGGGTTAGGAGACCCGCGCCGAACGCCGAAGTCGTTATTCAGCGTCACTCGCACGCCTTCGGCTTGCGGTTAAGGACTGGCGCAGAAATAACTGTCGGAGTTTGGTGAGCCGGGTGCCGTGAGGCTCCGGACGTCTAGGCGAAGAACCCGGGGCCTCACGGCACCCGGCTCACCTAGATCATCAAATTATTACCGCCAGTTGTTGATGCGCCGGTCCTATACCTCGCGCGGCGGAAAATGAGGTGTCGAGAGATCCGCCGGAACGCGCTAGCGTCCGGTTCGGCATTCAATCGTCTCTCGAACCGGACGCTAGCGCGTTCCGGCTAATGGGGTGAGCCTCATTCTCCGCCGCGTGAGGTATAAACGATCGAATCGCGACTAATCCGACAGTCTCTTGGTTGGGTGGCACCGTGTTCATTTTGCGGCATGTTTCCGAAATTCAACTTGCCTGTCGTCGATTGTGACCTAGGTTCCAGTTCGATGGCGTTTTCGGTGATTGATTGCTGCTGTCTGAGTCCCTTCTGTTGGCGACTCGATCAACGTCCTGCAAGCGCTTCGCAAATGGGGAATCAAAAATGACACAGAATTTGTCTGTTCAACGCGGCGCTAAACGTCGAGGCTTCACCCTGGTCGAGTTGGTCATCGTCGTGCTGGTGATCGGCATCCTGACGGCCGTGGCCGCTCCGAAGATGCTGAACACTGCCACCAACGCTCGCGTCAGCGGCACCAAGCAATCGTTGATGGTGTTGCGTGATGCGGTCGAGCTGTACCGCGCACAAAACGGGTCGTATCCGACGCTGGTCAACTTGCCTACCGCAGCGGGATTGCTGCCGTTCTTGAGTGGACCGTTCCCGATCAACCAAGTCACCACGGCGAACCAAGTTGCCACTGCGCAAGCCGGTACCAGCCCGATCACGACGATCGTCGGGACGGCGGGAGGCTGGGTCTACGATGCGGCTTCGGGAGAACTGCGCGTCAACGACGCCTCCGGAATCACGTGGTAGTGCCGAAATCGCCGACGGTGACGTTGGCTGATCCCAGGGGATTGTCTGTCCCGCCATGAGGCTGAGGGACGAAACGAGGACTGTTCCGGTGTGTGTGGTCCGTTGAACAGCCGAGCCTGCGTTCTGCGGCGATAGCCGATAAGGGTGAATCATCATGACTGACAGCCGTTTCAGTGTCTTGATCGTTGAAGACAACCGAGCCATGGCGCAGGTGATACGGTTCAACTTCGAGCGGGCCGGGTTCGCGACGGAGATTGCCTTCGACGGACTGCAAGCCGTCCGACAACTCGAAGAACGGTCGTTCGACTTGGTGCTCACCGATCTGCAAATGCCCGCGATGGACGGAGCCGAACTCTGCCGACACGTGCGTAAGGTGATGCAGCTCACCGAACTGCCGATCATTCTCTGTTCCGCCAAAGGAATGGAGATCGACGCGGCACACTTGGTCGTGGAGTTTGATGTCAGTCACGTCTTCTACAAGCCGATCAGTCCGCAAACGATCGTCGCCTTCGCGAGACGACTGCTCGACACCAACGCTCTCGCCCCGTGTTGTGCTGGTGAAGTCGGGTTTGCACTTCAACATTGAAGTGCCGGTCTGACGTGACCTTCGGAACGGTCAGGGGTCAGGCGATTCAACGTTCCTTTTCGCGGCCCCTGACTGTGATGTTCAGGTTCTGGTGTACCGCTCAAAGTGAATCTTGAATCACCTGACCCCCAACCCTTCCTAGACACAGCTCACAAACCGCCCGTCGGCTTCCCCTCGCTCACAACTGTATGAGACCATCATGACCGGCCACACGCTCACGCAACCTCTCACGCGGCGATTGGTCGCCTGGTATCTGGTGTTTGGTTTGGCGGGACTGTTTTTGTCTTTGGCCATCACCATTCTGCTGATCTACCAAGGTCGTATTATCGACTTCGTGCCGCTCGCCGCCGTTGTGCCGTTGGGAGTCCTTGGTGTCGGAGCGATCGTGCTCTCGCAGGCCGTGCGGTTTCACACGGAGATCGAGCGGCAATTGCTCCGCATCTCGACCGATCCGTCCAGCACGCAGACGCGGATTACGGCCTTGCCCGGTAATGAACCGGCCGTCATCGGTTGGAACACGTTGCTCGAACGGCTGGCCACCCAGGAGTCCCTCGTGGCGCTTGAGAAGCGGCTGTCGGGTTCACTCGCGGGGCGACGCGATCATCGGCCGTCAATCATTCTGCAAGCCTTGTCTGAAGGGATCGCGCTGACGGAATCGGACGGACGCATTCTGTATGCGAACCGCGCGTTGGCGATGCTCGTGCAGAGTCGGACCTCGGACGAACTCGCGGGAAAGAACCTGTTGCAACTGTTGCGAGTCCAAGAGGCTCACAACGCCAATGTGGTTCTCGGAGCGTTGCTTGCCACGAATGCCAACTCGGTGTTCGAACTGCATCGCACGGCCGTGCTGTGCGACGGCGTGTTGCGGATCGCGCGGCATCTCACGACGGACCCCGAATCGAATGCGGCGCGCGTGGTCTGGTCGATCAAGGACGTGACGCAGCAAGCGCTCGTCGATGAATCGCGGGCGGGCTTCGTGGCGCTCGCCACGCACGAACTGCGCACGCCACTCGCCAACATCAAGGCTTATGCCGAGACGCTCGCCATTCACGAGGGGATCGATGTCGAGAAGCAAAAAGAGTTCTGCAACATCATCAACTCCGAAGCAACGCGGTTAGCTCGATTCGTCGACGAGATGCTCAACGTCAGTCAGATCGAGTCGGGGTCGATGGTCTTCGACAAGCGCGAAGCCGATCTCGAACGAATGCTGCAAGACGTGATCGAACACGTCCGGCCGCAGATGACTCAGAAACAGATCACACTCGAAGTGAAGCTGCCACCAAAGTTCCCGTCGTTGCGATTGGATAAGGACAAATTTGAATCGGCCCTCGTCAACTTGTTGGGGAATGCGGCCAAGTACACGCCGAATGGTGGCAAGGTGCGGTTTGAAGTGCAGTTGCGCGGCCAGTCGATCGACTTCAGCGTGATCGACACCGGCATCGGGATCGACAAGGCCGAA
Source organism: Schlesneria sp. (assembly GCA_043743205.1). GTDB lineage: Bacteria > Planctomycetota > Planctomycetia > Planctomycetales > Planctomycetaceae > Schlesneria. Next base: position 2,814 of record JAYTXB010000206.1, on the reverse strand, counting down.
CAGGCACGCGTCTTCGAGAAGTTCTTCCGCAGCGGTGACACCCGAGTGCGTGAAGTGGATGGCAACGGCCTCGGCCTGACGTTCACTCAAGAAGTCGTGCAACAACACGGCGGACGGCTCACGTTGGAGAGTGAACTCAACCACGGATCGACCTTCACGGTGTCGCTCCCGATTCCTGAAGCGGGAGGTCGCTAATGTTTCCGATAACTCGACAAGGTGCGGTCCTCGTCGTCGGTGGGAAAGAGACCATCTCCGCAGAGAACTTGGACGAACTCAATCGCGTCCTCGCAGAGTGCCTGCGCGAACCGTCACCGCGCGTGGTGCTGCACCTCGCCGAGGTTCCGCTGTTTGATGGCCTCGGCCTCGAATGGCTGCTCGATGCGGCCGAACGTTGTACGGAACGCGGTGGTCAATTGCAGCTCGCGGCGGTCAGTCCCTTGTGTCGCGACATCCTGTCCGTGACGGGCGTCGGCGATCGGTTCGAGCGTTTCGATGACGTGCGTGCCGCCGTGAGGAGTTTCACTCGATGACCGTTTCACGCTCCTCGCAGTCTTCACCGTTGTTTCCTGTCCCCTCGCCCCCGTCTGCGGGGGAGAGGGCTAGCAGCCTGTTGAAAAACGTAGGATGGCCTTCCAGGCCATCCGTCTTTTGCTTTGAAAGCGGACGGGCAAGATGCCCATCCTACGTTATTCAACAAGCTGCTAGGGTGAGGGGGTCAGCGGTGATGAAGCGTCCGTTTTCGGAGCAGTCGTCTTCCGCCGACTCTGCTCTCGCTCCCCTTGACTCTCGTTCATCGAAAGCCCCCCTCACCCTCACCCTCTCCCCCCGCAGACGGGCGGGAGAGGGAACCAGAAACAGCGATCTCCAATGAGTGACAGCACCTTCAACGCAGCGCCGTCATCGACTGGTTTGATGAGTCTGACGGAGCGGTCCTCGTCGCACTCGAAGGGTCTCTTGGGCGAGCGGCTGGTCTCGGCCGGTTTGATCTCGCAGGCCGAACTCGAAACGGCACTCGGTGAGTCTCAGTCCAAAGGGCGACGACTTGGTGAAACGTTTCTGCAACTCGGTCTGGTCGAAGAGGATGATTTGCTGCCCTTGGTCGCGGACCAACTGCGAGTCCCCTCCGTCCGACTGCGACAGGGAATGGTCGATCCCGCCGCCGTGAAGACGATCCCGCGTGCGAAGGCGGAGTCGCTCTGTGCGCTCGCGCTGTTTCGAGTGCGCGGCGTGCTGACGGTGGCGATGACCGAGCCTCAAAACCTGCTCCATCTCGACGAACTCGAACGGATCACGGGACTGCGCGTTCGCCCGGTGCTGGCACTCCGTTCTGCCCTCGAAATGCTCCTGCCACGTTGTTACGAAGATGACTTCCGCGTCGATAGCGTCACCGCCGACTTGAGTGCCGATGCAGTCGAAGTTTCGCCCGATGCCTTTCAACTCGACCTGCAAGCGACGCAATCGCTGGCCGACGAGAGTCCCGTTATCAGCCTCGTGAACTACATGATCGTGCATGCGACGCGCCAACGCGCGAGCGACATTCACATCGAACCGGGACCCAAGCACACCTCCGTCCGCTTCCGAGTGGATGGCGAGCTGCGCGAAGTCTTGCGGCCGCGGCGCGAGTTTCACGCCGCCATCGTGTCGCGTATCAAAGTCATGGCCAAGATGGACATCGCCGAGCAGCGCGTGCCGCAAGACGGTCGTATCCACGTCGTCGTCGAACGCCGTGAGATCGACCTGCGTTGCTCAACTCTCCCGACAGTGCAGGGGGAGAAGTGCGTGATGCGCGTCCTCGACCGCGCCAACGTCACGTTCAATCTGGACGCGCTCGGAATGCCGTCAGCACAGCTCTCGGCCGTGAAGGGGATGCTCGCCAAACCGTATGGACTGATGCTCGTCACCGGGCCGACCGGGAGCGGTAAGACCACCACGCTCTACTCGGCCATCGAGCTGGTGAAGTCGGAAGCGCGCAACATCGTGACGGTGGAAGACCCGGTCGAGTACCAGTTGGAACTCATCAATCAGGTGCAAGCGGCCGGCAATCGGTCGCTCACGTTCGCCAGTGTGCTACGGTCGATCCTGCGACAAGACCCCGACATCATCATGATCGGTGAAATTCGCGATGCCGAGACGGCCGAAGTCGCCATTCAAGCGGCGCTCACCGGACACCTCGTGCTGAGCACGCTGCACACGAACGACAGTGCCAGCGCGATCACGCGACTGATGGACATGGGCGTCGCTCCGTACAAGATCGCCGCCGCGTTGGTCGGCGTCGTCGCCCAACGGCTCGTCCGCACGATCTGTCCCGCGTGCCGATCCACCTATTACCCGCCGACCGAGATGCTGCAAATGCTGCACTACGAAGGAGACCATCGTCGCCAGTTCGTACGGGGCGAAGGTTGCGAGGCGTGCTTCGATTCGGGCTTCAAAGGGCGTGTCGGGATTTACGAAGTGCTGACGGCGACGAAAGAAGTCCGGCAGATGATCGCGCAACAAGCGAGCTTGGAACAGTTACGTCAGTGCGTTCGTGACGGTGCGGGATCGACGCTCGTTCAGGCCGGTCTGCGCTGTGCGGAGGAAGGTCGAACGAGCTTAGACGAAGTGATGCGTGTCGCGCTGTTCGAGTGAGGAATGCGATCAATTGTTTAGAGCCTATCCGAAAACTTCCGAAGTCTTCTGAGACTTCGGAAGTTTGGCGAGGTTCTCGGATAGGCTCTTAGCAGCCCGTTGAAAAACGTAGGATGGGCATCTTGCCCGTCCGATTTCCCGCAGAAAAACGACGGCCTAGAAGGCCATCCTACAGTTTTTCAACGG
>JAYTXB010000205.1:0-14388 GCA_043743205.1 Schlesneria sp. | reverse complement strand
CTCTTCGCAGCCGTCGGCGACCGCCTGCTTCGCCTCGGCCAGCTTGATCGCCGTCGTGTGCCCGCCGTGAGGGAACCCGATCGTCGTGCTTGGCTTGACGGTCGAGCCTTTTAGCAACTCGGCACAGCGACTCAGGTAGTACGGCAGGATGCAGACGCTGGCCGCGTTGTACGCCACCGCCAGTTTGCACCCCGCCACGAGATCGCTCTCCGTCATCGTTGGGTTGAGTAACGAATGATCGATCATCTTGGCCATGTCATCGTAGGTGTAGGTCATTGAGTCTCTTTCGTATTCGTAGGATGGGCGCCCTGCCCGTCCGGCTTTAGGTTACATCAGGTCACTATCGACTAGGATCGGACGGGCAGGAGCGCCCATCCTACATTGCAAAACTCAACCAAGCACGAACTGCCTCAAATACACCGCGCTCTGCTTCAGTGATTCGACTCGCAGTTCGAGCGAGCCTTCATACGCCCGGTCTTCCACCTCGACACAGACCGGCCCGCGATAGCCGACATCCGTTAGCACGCTGAAGAACTGATTCCAGTTCACGTCGCCAAGTCCCGGCAGCTTCGGTGTGTGGTAAAGGTTGGGGTGAGCCATAATGCCGACGTTGTCCAGCTTCTCCCTGTCGATCCGCACGTCCTTCGCGTGAATGTGGACGAGCCGATCGGCGAACTCGCGGATCGGCTTCAAGTAGTCCATTTGCTGCCAGATCAGGTGCGACGGATCGTAGTTCAACCCGAGCGACGAACTCGGAATTTCATCGAACATCCGCCGCCAGATGGCGGGAGACGTGGCAAGGTTCTTTCCTCCCGGCCACTCGTCTTTCGAGAACAGCATCGGACAGTTCTCGATCCCGATCCGCACGCCGTGATCCTCGGCCAGTTTCACGAGCGGCTTCCAGGTCGAGCAGAAGCGCGGCCAGTTGTCATCGACCGACAACATCCAATCGCGGCCGATGAACGTGTTAACGCGAGTCAGTCCCAACATTGAAGCCGCTTTGATCACTCGACCGATGTGTTCGACATACCGCTGCGCCTCGGCCAGATCCGGCGCGAGCGGGTTCGGATAGTAGCCGAGTCCGCTGATCGCGACTCCCGCCTCGGCCATGATCCCCTTCACTTCGTCAGCCTTCGCCGGAGTGAAGTCAACCACGTCCACATGCGTCACGCCCGCATAGCGCCGCTCCGCCTTGCTGACCGGCCAGCACATCAGTTCGACACACGAATAGCCCGCCGACTTGGCCGCACTCGCCACTTCGGCCAGAGAAAGTTCGGGTAGAATCGCACTGACAAAACCGAGCTGCATAACAAAACCCTTGGCATGTGAATCGATTCGACTGAGTCACCGGGAATGCTACGAAGCGACGCGCGGCAGTGCCATCGAATCACCGTGGCCAACACGTCTCGAATCGGAGTCTGGCAAGCCGGGTGCCGTAAGGCCTCGGGTTCTTTGACGAGGAACCCGGGGCCTTACGGCACCCGGTTCGCCAAGAGATCGTTGGTTGATCGAGGCCTCACTTCGCATCCAGCGGATGATCCTCGAAGAACTTCCACATCTTCGTGTTCACGTCCGCCTTCAAGGCCCAGAAGTGGTTGTGCTTGGGAACTTCGAGATACTCGTGCGGGAACCCCCATTTTTTGTAGGCATCGCGGGCCTTGCGGCCCTCGTCCACCTTCACGATCGAATCGTCCTCGCCATGCACGATGAAGACGCCGTACTTGTGCTTCACGCTCGGTTCGCGACGCGACAGCATCCCGAGGCCCCCCGAGTGACAGCCGATCGCCGCCACGACATCGCTCCGCTGCGACGCGAGCAGGTGCGAAAAGTAGGCTCCGTTCGACATGCCGCACAAATAGACACGGTTCTGATCGAGGTTGTACTGCTCCGACAGATGAGCCAGCAGTTGATCGAAGAAAGAGAAGTCATCTTTGGCCAGCGCGGGCAGCAGCTTCCACGCCTTGTTAACCGCATTCGGAAAGACCAGCACAAAGCCCTCCAGCTCGGCCAGCTTATCGAGCTGCGAGTAGGCCGCCATCAGATCCTTGTTGTCGATCAGGAATCCATGAAACGCAAACAGGATCGGCACCGGCTTCGAGCCATCGACCGACTTGGGAACAACCAGCCGGTATTCGCGCGAGACCCCGTTGATGTCGATCGTCTCATCGGGAAACGTCCCAACGGCTCCCCTCTTCCCGTTCGAGACGCGCGGCACCCGTTCCGCATCAGCAGTTGTCGCCATATGAACTAGGGCGAGCGTGACGAGGAACACTCGCAGGCAACGCTGGGTCGTGTGACACATGGCTCTCGTCCCTCGCGCAACTGTGCGTCACTCCACGTCGGGCAGGACGCGCGTGCCACTCTTCATTTCGCTTTGCTCGTAGAGCGGCAGGGCGTCGGGAATCCAGTTGGTCAGGTCACGGATGCGCGTGCCGTGGCTGGGGTGCGTAGACATGAACTCGGGCGGCGCCTTGCCCCCGCTCACAGAAGTCATCCGTTCCCAAAATCGGATGGACTCGCGCGGATCGTAGCCCGCTGCCGCCATCAGCAGCAGTCCCATGTGATCGGCCTCGGACTCATGACTGCGGCTGTAGCCGAGGATGCCGAACTTGGCCCCCGCGTTGAGGACCGACATCACGCCGTTCCGCTGACTGGGACTCATGTCGCCCATTGAAGCTCCCGCCGCCGTCATGCCGATGTTGGCCATCTGCGACTGTGCCATCCGTTCGGCTCCGTGATGAGCCAGTGCGTGGGAGATTTCATGTCCGACCACGGTGGCCAACCCGGCATCGGTCTCCGCGACGGGGAGGATCGCGGTGTAGACGACCATCTTTCCGCCGGGCAGACAGAAGGCGTTGACCTGCTTGTCGTCCAAGACCTCCAGTTCCCACTTGAAGTCGGGAATCTTGGTCCCGATCCGACGTTGGAACTCGGGGGTCTTCGTGGCTCGAATCAGTCGCTCGGCAATTTCACGCACAGCCTCGACGGTGGGACCGCGCCGAACGACATGGGCATCGCTGAGCACTTCTTGAAACGCCTGCAAGCCGAGCTGCGCTTCCTGCTGAGTATTCATCGCGACAACCTGCGCGCGACCGAACGGCCCCTGCTGACAGCCTCGCACCATCGTGAAACCGATCGCGATCAGGCCGATCACAATCGGAATCATCCGTGCCCCCAGGCTGAATCCGGGGCCGCGGTTCTGTCGGTAGTTATCGCCTTGATTGCCGTAGCTCATTGCATGTCCCTCAAGCTGTCCGCTTCGCTTTGACTCCGGAAGATGGGCACTCCTGCCCGTCCTCTTCTCGCTTCAAATACAGGACGGGCAAGAGTGCCCATCCTCCAAGGTACTGTTACTGTCACGGATCCTTGCGATCAATGACGTTCGTTTCGAGGAACCGCGCCAGCTTGTAGAAGTCGCTGTCCTTCTTGATGAAGCGGACGATCGTCTTCAGCGACGCCACATCGACGAGATCGGTGAACGGGACGTAGTGCAGATCGAACTGGCCCGAGACCGAAACCATCACGCCGGTCTTGCCGTTTTCCACGAGAGCGCGATACGCGCCGACACCGAGCTGGCTGCCAAGAATCACGTCGAACCCGATGGGCCGGGCGCAGCGGGTCTCATACCCGAGTTGCACGCCGTTCACCTTGCGCTTCTTTTTCATTTGGGTTTCAAATTCTGTGGCGACCAGCTTGGCCATTTTCTTGCCGAGGTCGGCTCCCGCGACAGCGATGTGACCGAATGGGTCGTATTCGACCTCGCCGAGCAATTCCATTGGCAGCTTTTCCGCCAGTCCTTCGGCCAGCACCAGCACGCCGAACTCTTTTCCCTCAACCTCCTCGCGATAGCGCATCGTCGCGACCAGCTTCTTCACAACCTTCGGCACGATCATGATTGTGCGTGTTTCCATCTCACCCGACTTCGGGTTCTGGACCTGCTCCGTGGTGAGCAGACTCGCGTCGAGGTCTTCGATGCTCATGACGAGGCTCGCTTCACTCGCAATTGCCGCGCCATACGCCAGCCAGCCGGCGCTGCGGCCCATCGACTCGACGATGAAGTACGCACGGCCCGCTTCGGCGTCGGCCAGCAGGTTGCGGATCTCACCCGCCATCTGCTCCACCGCCGAGAAGAAGCCAAACGTAAAGTCGATGCCGTTGTAGTCGTTGTCGATCGTCTTCGGCACATGCACGACGGGGATGCGCGGCAGATCGGCGGGGAGCGTGTCCTGGAAGACCTTGATCTTGTACGCGGTTCGCAGCGTGTCGTCGCCGCCGATCGACACCAGAGCGTCGATCCCAAGCGACCGCAGCCCGTCGTAGACCGTTCGCAACTTGCCGGTCTTCGTCGTGTCATGCAGATCGGCGGGAGTATCGACTCCCTTGCCGGGGTTCTCGCGCGCGGTGCCGATCATGATCCCGCCCGTGCAGCGTGTGCGACGCAGCTTCTCGGGAGTCAACCGGATGAAGTCGCGTCCCTCCTGGAGACCTACTTTCGGTGTGTAGCGGACCAGCCCCGCATAGCCGTGCTTCATCCCGTAAACTTCGATCCCGGCCTTGATGAACGACGCAGCCGCCGTGGAAATGACGGCATTCGCGGCAGGAGCCGGCCCTCCCGAAAACAGGATCGCAACCTTCTTGATGGACGACTTGTTGACGGCATTCGACATGAACGAGAACTCCGTGGAATGAGGTCGCTCGCGGCATTGCGAGTGTGACTGGTGATCGCAGTGATTCATCAAACCGTGGCTCAAAGAAACGAGCCGAGCGAATTGTGAACGCCCCGACCAATGGGAGCAAGCCCCGCGACGAAACGATCAGCCGTTGCCGATCAGCGGCGACTTTGTTGGCCCACTCCGATGCGCGTCGTTGCTTGCAGAAGTGGGATGGCAGAAAAATTGCGGGTAGAAATAAAGAGGAACGGCAGATCGAGATCGGGTTGTCAGGACCGCCCCGCCTGTCATTTTTCTACCCCTAATTTTTCTGCCATGATGCTTTCTGCGGTAAGACAAAGCCGTGGTTGACTAGGAGGAGCATCCTCCCTGACAAGGCTCGTCACGCGGAGCGATGACGGCTACTTTGTCCACCAGAGCGGCGGGCCGTCGAGGTGCTTGAGGTGGCGGTCGCGGAACTCGAAGAAGCGCGAGTCGGCTGTCTGCTGAGCGGCCATCGTGGCGGCACCGAAGCGGATCGCCTGTTGGATCTGATCTTCGGCCCCCAGTCCCAGCGACTTCACCTTGTCGAGAGCCTGCTTCACCTGCGGGTCGTTGGCAATGCGAGCCTCCGCCTCGGCGCGAGGCTTCGTCGCGTCGGCCGTCTCACGGTGAGACCAGACTGTTTCCCACTGACCCTTCTCCGGCGACCCCGCATCGACACGCACCACGAACACTGATTGCACGGCCGTTTGTCGGCCCTCGACGTTCAGATCGACTCGCGTGGCACGGAAGGCGGTCGCGCCCGACCGTTCGGCGTCGAGCTTGGCCGACTTGAGCCAGTCATCATTCGACGCAACCTTGTTCTTGCCGGGACGCCCGTCACCGGTGAGGTCTTTCAAAAACGAATCAACCTGCCCGCGCAAGACCTTCGCAATCACGGGAGCCATGTCTTTGAGATCTCGCGATCCGTTGGACCTCACTAGGACATCACCCGTACCCTGAAAGTCGATCGGCGTCCCGAAGGCGTACTCGACCAGAGCCAACCGCGCCGCCCATTCGCGTTCGTCCTGAGGCCGCGCGGCAAGTTGATCCGACAAGTCGGGGGCAGGCTTCGTCACATCGACGCCCTTCTGCTTGAGTTCCCTCGTCAGGTCGGCAACCTCGCGCGTCTCGACCTCTTTCAACCGTTCGCTCCACGCCCAGATCGCGACTCGCTGACGATCCGGCATCGTCGGAGAAACCTTCGCAACCGCCTCCTTCTTCGCCTCGAACCAGACAAATTGAGGCGGCTCCGGCGGCTCGGCCTGTGCCAACAACTTCTCGACCCGTTCGAGTTCCTGCTTCATGAAGAAGACCGACCGCTGAGACTCCGGCGGCGCAGCGAGCAGCTTCGTCAGCCGATCGCGCAGTTGTTCCCAAGCCGTTCGCTGCGCGGTCGCTTCATCAGCGGTGAGCTTGGCCAGCAACTCCGGATTCGCCTTCTGCAGCCACTCACGCGACACCGCCATCGTCACCGAACCGTTCGGCTCCTGCCGGAGAATCGCCCCGCGAACCGACTTCCCCGACTTCAGGCTCACCACATCGACGCCAAGCTGCGACATCGCCCCCGACTTGGCCGGCTGAGCCACCGCGCTGAACGGAGACAAACCGATCAGTCCCACCAGCACCAGCCAGACGGGTTTCCATCGACTTCTCAAAGCCACCCACGAGCGAAACACAGCAACCCCCCGGCGCAAGCCTTCTCCATCTCGATCAGCCTCTCTCCCGAGAAACGTTTTCCCCGCACCAACATCAACAGCCCTTCTTCGCCCCTCTTGCTTCATCCGTGCTCCGGCCCCGCCATCCGTGCGAACTCCTGTTTTTCGCTGCATTGCGTTTTCTCGTTCCCAAGCTCCGGCTTGGGAACGAGCGTCTTGGACGCTCCTGCTTCCTCTTCAGTCGCCAAGCAGGAGCTTGGCGACTCGCATTCCCAAGCTGGAGCTTGGGAACGAGGATGCACGACTATGCGAATCTCCTCTTCAAGATGCGCGTCACTTGCTGTTCGGGTGCTTGACCGGAAGCGGCGCATCGAGCGTGTCCTTGTTCGGGACGAAGCCGTTGCCGTCGATATCGACGAAGATCGGGTTGGTCATTGCGGCGGGTTGAGCCTTCCCCATGTCCTTGCCGTAGATTTTGGTGAGGTCGCCGCCCACGTCACCCGTCACGACGACGAGGTGGGCGTCGCTCTTGAGTTCGAGTTCCAGCACGCGGTCGAACTTCACCACGCCGCCTCGGAACAGGTCCGGGTTCTTTTCGCGCGTGTAATCGTGAACGGCGTGCTTGCGGCCGTTGACCAGCACGAACAGCGTGTCGATGTCCAGCCAGTTCGGACATTGGACGCGAACCTTCAGCGTCACCTTGCCATTTTTTGCTTGGAGATCCTGGCCGGAAACAACCGTCTCGGTCTTGCCGGTCTCGTGCGCGGTGACTTCGAGGAACGGGCCGTTCGACATCACGATCCGGCCCCGCTTGGCCGCGTGGACCAACTCCATGTGATCGATCTTCGCCGGGTCGTCGGTCGAGGACTGAATCCAATTCCGCAGCCAGCCCGAGCCGTGGAAGTTGTAGTGCGCGTCGGTGTTGACCACGCCGTAGATGCGGAAGCCCTGGTTGAGCAGTTGCAGCCAGTTGAAGACCCGGTTGTGGTAGGCCGCTCCCTCGCGCTTCCCTTCCGGCCCGAGCGACAGCGCGTTGTCGATCGCGTGAACCTCCATCACGTCCATGAACGGAAAGGCCCGCTCGTGGCCGCCGTCCGGTTTTCCATCGCCGTCCTTGTCATAGAACATCCAACCGGGATCGGGATGATTGACCTGCAACAGCTTCTCGCTGCGATCGTTCCACAGCGCGAGCCGTTCGATCTGCGATTCGAGGTCCGGCCCGGCGACCGGTCCGCCGCCATCCTGAGTGCGCGGCTTCATCTGGAGCGGAAAGGCGTTCTGATGATTGAGCGGCAACGGGATCCCCGTCAGTTCAATCCCCGAGACCGAGGCCATGAACTGTCCGATCCCCAGTCGGTCAATGTGAGGCTGATAAGTGCTGACGCGGTTGTGCTCGGTGCAGGGCGCGAACTCGATGTTCTCGCAAACCAGATTCAACACGCGGCCCAACTGGCTGCCGGTGTTGTCCCCCGACGGAGTGCTGTGACTGTGAAAGTCACCGCTCACCCAACCGGGCGTCTCAACCGAGCGGATCAGTTTGGCCGACAGGTCGGAAGTCTCACCGGTGGTCACGTTGATCTCGGTGAAGATGGCATCGAACTCCGGCCCGTGACTGATCGTGACGGCATACTTGCCGGAGGGGATCTCCTTCTCGATCCGACCGTCGGGCGAGTAGATCAGGTTCCGCACGGCGAACTCACCGGTCTCAGGACCGAAGTCCAGCTTGGCTCCTTCGGCGAGTGGCTTGAGTTCGATCTTGCAGGGGATCGGCTCGCCGAGCGTGTCGGTGATGCGGCCTCGCACCTTACCGACTTTGGTATCCGCCCTGATGTCTATGGAATCGAGTCCGTCGTCGGCTCCCTCGCCTGCTCCGGCTCTCATGGTCAGCCGCCGCTCTACGACGAGGTTGCCGAGATGAAACAGTCTCGCGGAGTAATCTCGCGGTTCGATGAAATCGCCCGGTTCAAGCGGCAGAGCCAGTGTCACGGGCGGCTTCGCTTTCGGATCGTACTCCGGCAACCGAATTCTTCCGATCACACTGTCACCCTGTGCGACTTCCAGCCAGTAATCTCGCTGATCCCCCCACAGGCCGAGGAACTGAAAGTACTTCACGCGTCCGGGAGTTCCCGTCTTCAACAGTCGATGGCTCTGATCGTAAATGGCAAAGACGTTGCTTGACGAGTACAGACGCCGCGTCAGTTGGAAGGACGCCTTCGGTGTGAGAGTGACCGACGATTGACCGGACTCCGTCTCGTACTTGATGGCGGTCGTGCGGGCATCACTGTTGAGTTGCATCTTCAAACCGGAGGCGTCCAGACCATAAGCCTGTTCCCAATGACGGTCGTACAGCCAGAAACGATCCGTGGTCGCGTTGGGTGAGCGGACCATCTCTTCCTTGCCGCCGTCCGCGCGAAAGTCGTCCTCCAGTGGAAAAGACAACGGAACCGCACCACGATTGGTAAAGGTCGAGGTCACGGTCACGAACCAATCCCTTTCGCCCAGCGAATAGACGACCGTCACTTCGGGAAGCTGCTCGGTGGCGTCGGCCTTCACCACGACCGAGACCGCCCCGCCACTGACGCCCGTTCCCGTCGGCGCGACATCGTTTCCATCCGCACCGCGAAACGAGGCCGTTCGATATGCGAACTTCTTCTTGCCGGGATAGAACGCCGCCAACTGGTCGTTGTCGGCGACTGGCGATGTCAGGTCGATGATCGCTCCCGCCACATCGCGCACCGTCATGTTGGCGTTGCGAGTCGCCAGCGGCTGCGCAATCACAGCCTTCACGTGGGCGTTGCGCAGCACGAAGTCGCCATAGATCGCATCGGATTCCTTGCCGTCCTCGACGAGTTCACTCCAGTTGGACGAGGTCAGGACGCGCGCTTCGGGACCGGTTCTCCAGTCACGATGCCATTTGTGCGGGATGGCCTCTCCTCCCCCTCCAAACTGCATCGCCGAGTTCGCGACCACCGCCAGGCCGAGCAACAGCAACGTACCGACCACTGCGAGCGAGGACTTCATCGCGTCAGCTCCACCAAGTGACAGGTCAAGGAGACCGGGACGGACATGAGAATTGGAAGTGGGTTCACTCATACACCGATCGCGGTGACAGGGCAAAGCATGGGAGTCGGTGAAGAGGTGATGGCAGAAAGATTGAGGGTAGAAAAATGGAAGGCGGGATGTGTGAAAGCCGGGTTGTCGCCAAAGTCCTCCTAACCGCCTCTGTTTCGTTTCTCATTTTTCTACCCCTAATTTTTCTGCCATCACTCCCCCGCTTACATCTCGGCCCAACTCGGCACGAGCTTGAACAAGCCAATCGCGAGCAATGTTCCTCCGATTGGAATCAACACCGTCGTGACGAAGATCGGGCCGTAGGCTCGCTTGTGAGTCTCACCGCAGATGACGCGGATCAGCATTACGACGTAGCCGTTCGCAGGTAGGGAATCGAGTGTCCCCGAGGCGATCGACACCACGCGGTGCAGGGCGCGCGGAGCGACCCCCAAGTCATCGACGAAGATCCGCTTGAGGTCCGGCAGCGCGATCCCCTGCCCTCCCGAGGCCGATCCGGCAATCGCCGCGATCACCGCCACCGCCAGCGCCGCTCCGAGCAGCGGGTCGATGGGAAGGTGAGTCACCCAGAAGACGACTCGCTGAAAGGCGGGCAGGTCTTTGACGGCCGCTCCAAACCCGACGGCCGCCGCCGTCGAACCGATGGCGAGGAACCCGTTGGTGAACCCCTCACCCAGATACTTCCAGCCGTCCGCCAGATGAGACCGCAGCAGGACCAGGGCCGCGACGACTCCCAGGAAGATCGACAGCGTCGCGTCTTCCGGAATGTGTTCGAGAACGTGTTGAACCCGCTCACCCCACGGACCGGCGGCATTCAAGAACCGACCGTACTTCGCCGCCAGTTGCCCGCACAACGAAGGCAACAGATTGAGTGCCGCCACGGTCACGACCAGCGGCGTGAGAGCCCGCCAAACTGGTGGCGCGACGGTGCAACTCCGAGCGGGGCGGCGTAAGCCCCCCGGTTCTTCGATGTCAGCGGGCGGAGTCACCTGTCTCACGTTTTCGATGATGCGCGGGTCATCACGATCTGAACTCATCGCACGCGGAACCGGGGGGCTGACGCCGCCCCGCTCGGAAACATCATTGGTTGCAACCCGGTCACTGGGCCGTGCCTCCCAGCGATGACCGGCCTTCTGGTCTCGACGAATCGCCCAATCCAGGTACACCTGACCGGTGAGAAACATCAGCGGGGCGACAATCAAACTGACCGGCCACCCCGCGCGGGCATCGGTCAGCGGGGCCTTCGTCACCGCATCGACCAGGTACTGGATCGGGATCAGATTCTGAATCTCGGGTGAGCCGGCCGAGGTCATTGTGAACGTGATCGAGCCGAGACAAATGGCCCCCGGAATAAACCGTCGCGGCAGATCGGCCTGACGGAAGAGTTGCACCGCCAGCGGAAAGACCGAGAACCCCACCGCGAACAACGACACACCGCCGTATGTCAGCACCGCACACGCCAGCACCACGGCCAGACACGCGCGGTGCGCTCCCAACCGCCGGCCGATCGAGTCGGCAATGCTCACCGCAGCCCCGGACTCTTCCATCAGCTTCCCGAACACTGCCCCCAGCGCCACGATCAAATAGAACCGCCGCACAAAATCGGCGAACCCGGTCATGTACGGCCCGGTCATCGCGGCCAGCGGATCGAGACCACTCAACGTCACTGTGACCAACGCGCACAAGGGAGCGACGACAAAGATGCTTCTCCCCTGAACCACCAGCACCGTGAGTAATGCCATCCCGCCGAGCAGGACAGCTAATTCGTAGTACGCTGTCACCATCAGTTGGTAGCCCTAATTTGTGTGTGCTGACCACGAAGTCCATAGCCGGTTGGGTTACGTAGGAGAGGCTTCAGGCCTCTCTGTGTTCTTCGCGAGGGCGCAAGTTGTAAGCCGATGCTACGACCTGATTCAGACGGCGGTTATACCTCGCGCGGCGATGTGTGTGACATTTCGGTTTTGGTGAGCCGGAGAGCGTCAACACTCGGACGCTGGGTGCGCCACACCAGAAACTACACATCGAGCGTCAATCAAAACCGAACCTTGCCTCGTAGCTACATTCCCGAACAGGATCTGAAACGATGCCCAAAAAAACGGAATTCAACACGGGGCTGGTCCAACCAAACCAGTGTGCGTCGAGTGTTCGGAACGCACCGCAACTGCAACGAAATTGATGCGTTTTGAAGTCCAGACGGTATCCTGCGATTCAAACAGACGGTTGCCCTGACCGGTCACGCCCCCGTGCGAGTCCGGCATCATCAGCAAACCGACACTGACTTCGTCGTTTTTACGGGCACGTGCCCGTAAGTTAGCCGCTCGTCGCGCGCGAATCGGGCGGTTCCGCGAGTGGGGGTTATTTGAGTGGCGAATTCCCCGTGATCCAAGAGGCATTGAGACAGGACTGGGGGATGGCGCGAGAGTTGCGACCCGTGATCGTTGATCGCGCTGCGCACTGTAGACGGAGCCAAATCACCCTTCATTTCAGGATTGGGAGCACTGCACTCCATGACGATTCGCGTTGCGCTCCAGCATGTCACCGAGTACCGTTACGACGGATTGATCAACTTGGGGCCGCAGGAAGTTCGGCTACGTCCTGCTCCGCATTGTCGGACGCCGGTGACAAGTTATTCGTTGCGGATCGAACCGGCCGAACACTTTCTCAATTGGCAACAGGATCCGCATGGAAACTTCGTCGCACGGCTGACGTTTTTGAAGCCGACGCGCACGTTTCGAGTGGCGGTGGATGTCATTGCCGAGATGACCGTCATCAACCCGTTCGACTTCTTTATCGAACCGGCTGCGGAACAGTTCCCATTTGAATACGCCCCTGAACTGGCCAACGATCTCGTGCCATTTTTGGAGCGGTTGCCGGTGGAGCCACTGCTGGCGAAGTACCTGAAAACGATTGATGTCTCGCCGAGGAGAACCGTCTCTTTTCTCGTCGATCTGAATTTCAAACTTCAGCGCGACGTGAGCTATCTGATTCGGCTCGAACCGGGCGTTCAAAGTCCGGAGGAAACGCTCGCCAAAGGGTCGGGGTCGTGTCGTGATTCGGCGTGGTTGCTGGTGCAAGTGCTGCGTAGTCTTGGCCTCGCCGCGCGATTCGTGTCGGGCTATCTGGTGCAACTAACGCCCGACGTGAAGCCGCTCGAAGGGGCAGCCGGGACGGCGCGCGATTTTACCGATCTCCATGCGTGGGCCGAGGTCTTTCTCCCCGGTGCCGGTTGGATCGGACTGGACCCCACTTCCGGGCTGTTCACGGGCGAAGGGCATCTTCCGCTCGCCGCGACACCGTCTCCACTGACCGCAGCTCCGATCAGCGGCTGTGTCGATGAGTGTCAGGTTGAATTCGCGGTCGAGATGAGTGTCACGCGCGTCCACGAAGACCCGCGTGTGACCAAGCCGTACACGGACGCACAATGGGACGAGATCGACCAACTGGGCGAGTTGGTGGACCGGCGACTACAACGTGACGATGTTCGATTGACGATGGGGGGTGAGCCGACTTTCGTCTCGATCGACGACATGGAAAGCCCAGAATGGAATACGGGAGCCGTCGGCCTCCACAAGCGGCAGCTTTCGATGGAACTGATTCATCGCTTGCAACAGCGATTCGGCCCGGGAGGCTTGCTGCACTTTGGGGAAGGCAAGTGGTATCCGGGAGAATCATTGCCGCGCTGGGCCTACACCTGTTTGTGGCGCAAGGACGGCCAGCCAATCTGGTCGAACTCAAAATGGTTCGCGGGAAGCGAACGCGATTCGGAACTGACTGTGGATCGTGCTGGCTTGTTTCTCAACGAAGTCGCGCTGCGATTGCAGGTCGAGCCGCGCTGGATTCAATCGGCCTATGAAGACGTTTGGAAAACAGTCGAGCAGGAACACAAGCTGCCTGTCGATGTGGATGCTCGCAAATTTGATCTCGATGCTGATGAAGACCGGCGTCGCTTGGCCCGAATTGTCGAGCAGGGGCCGACGCGGAAAGCCGGGTTCGTGTTGCCGCTGACTCGTGCGTGGTGGCAAACGCGGGCGGGCTGGGCCAGCAGTTCGTGGCCGTTGCGTGCGGAGCGACTCTTTCTGTTGCCGGGCGATTCGCCGATCGGTCTGCGTCTGCCGCTGGACGCGCTGCCGATTGGCGGACCACCGAGTGCCAAGCTGCTGTACGCGATAGACCCCTTCGCGGAGCGACAGTCGCTGCCCGAGTACACGGAACTCCGGCGGGAGGCGCGCGGCCGACAGCTTGAACGCGAGGAGGTCACCATCACGGAACAGGGACGTGACAGCACGGCTCTTTCGCCGAACGCCTTGGGGCGTGGTTCGCCGTCGGCATTCGCGACAGCGGATGATTCGCATGTGCTGCCGACCGGAACCTTTTTTAAGGTCGTTCGCACTGCGATGTGCATCGAACCTCGCAACGGTCGATTACACGTTTTCATGCCGCCCGTCAGCACGTTGGAAGATTACATCGAGCTGGTTGCGGTCGTCGAAGAGACGGCCGAAGCGATGCAACAGCCGGTCGTGCTGGAGGGCTATCTCCCTCCCCCCGATCATCGCATTCAGATGGTGAAGGTGACGCCCGATCCCGGCGTCATTGAGGTCAACGTTCACCCGGCAGGTTCTTGGGACGAACTGAAACAGATCACCACCGGAGTCTATGACGAGGCTCGGCTGTGTCGATTGGGGACCGAGAAGTTTCAACTCGACGGCAAGCATTCGGGGACGGGCGGCGGCAATCACATTGTGCTGGGAGGACCGACTCCGGCCGACAGCCCGTTTCTGCGGAGACCCGATCTCCTGCGCAGCTTGGTCACCTATTGGAACAATCATCCGTCGCTGTCGTATCTCTTTTCAGGGCAGTTCATCGGACCAACCTGTCAGGCACCGCGCGTCGATGAAGGCCGTCGCGACGCACTCTACGAGTTGGAACTGGCGTTCGAGCAAGTCCCGTCCGAGGGGCCGGTCCCGCCGTGG
>JAYTXB010000204.1:0-3115 GCA_043743205.1 Schlesneria sp. | reverse complement strand
GCCTTGATGCGCCGCAGGTTGGCATGGGCAAAGTTCATCTCATCGGTCGTGTTGGTTTCGTTGCGGTGGGTGGCCCGTTGATACGTTTGCGAACGGCAGATGTCGCGGACCAACTGCTTGAAGTTATAGTTGTAGCTGGTGAACTTGTTGGCCAGTTCGGTCAGCAGTTCCGGGTTGCTGGCGGGGTTCGAGATCCGCACGTCATCGATCGGTTCGATGATGCCGATGCCGAAGAAGTGGTGCCACACGCGGTTCGCGAAGTTCGACGCGAAGTAGGGATTCTGCGGCGAGGCCAGCCACTTGGCGAGGATCTCGCGGCGATCCTTGCCGGCGGTGTCGGCCGGGCCGCCGCCGAGGAACGCGGGGACCATTACGCGGCCGTCCACCGGGTGCCGCACATCGCCGCCGCCCGCATTGAAGATGATCGTTTCGCGATAGTCCTCGCCACCCTTGCGGCCAATCTGCGAGAAGAACCCGGCGAAGCCGTAGTAGTCGTCCTGGGTCCAGCGGTCGAACGGATGGTTGTGGCACTGGGCACACTGTGTCCGCATCCCCATGAAAATCTGAGCGACGTTCTCGGCGACTTTCAGCCGGTCGGGTTCGATCTGATAGAAGTTGGTCGGAGGGTTTTTGAACGTCCCGCCGTTGGCTCCAAGGATTTCGCGGACCATCTTGTCGAGCGGCACGTTGTCGGCGATCTGCTCGGACAACCACGTGTAGTACAGAGTGATCGACTTCAGGCTCGTCTGGTTCGACGACCGCATCATCAGCCACTCGGCCCACTTGCTCACCCAGACTTCGGTGAACTCTTTGCGAGCCAGCAATTCATCAATCAGCTTGTCGCGTTTGTCGGCTTCGGGACTCGACATGAAGCGGACGTATTCCTCTTCCGACGGGACCGAGCCGATCAAATCGACGTAGATGCGGCGGAGGAACGCTTCGTCAGCCGCCTTGCCCGAGGGATCGATGCGCAGCTTCTTCAGCTTAAGGTTCACCAACTCATCAATGTAGTTGACCTGCGCCTTCGGCTTGTCTTCGTAGACGAGGCCCTTCGGAAGCACCACGAAATGCGATCCAACCGTGAAGGTCGCGAACCGAGCCATCACAAACGCCTCGCCGCGCGCCCCGGCGGTGATGGTCCCGTCGAGTGAGATTGTGGCAGATGTATCGTTGTTTGAGAGAAACAGTGCGAGCGACGTGACATCGCGGTCGGTCCCGTCCGAATACTTGGCTCGTGCGGTGACTTGTTGAGTCGCCCCATCTCCATCGAGTACGCCGTCCTTCGGGAAGAGTTCAAGAGCCACACACGTCGCAACAGTGGCCGGATCTTGAGGGCAACCGGCGCTGATCCAATCGATCACGGTCTGACAGAGTTCCGACTCTCGTTCAAATCGCTTGCCACCCGTGTGAGGAACAACACCGATCGACTTCTCGATGGTCAGGCTGGCCTCGGGGACGCCGAGGTCAATCCGGCGACCGGGCATCTCTCGCGTGAGTCGCAAGTAATCACCATCGGGATCAAACCCGAATAGGCTCAGCCGAAAGCCATCTTTCCCGCGAGCCGCTCCGTGGCAGCTACCTGTGTTGCAACCCGTCTTCATCCAGACTGGCATGACATCCAACTTGAAGCTGATCGGTCGCGTCTCTGCCGCCCGTTCGACCTTCACAGGAACAGTCAACATCTTGCCGCCGTACTCGACTTTCAACTCTGTTGCCCCGTCCGCTGTCGGAAAGAACGTAGTTCCTTCACGACGGCAAAGTGCAGGGTTGGCCAGTGTGAATGTGGCCTCTTTGGCCACATCCCGCGTGATGCCATCTGCATATACAGCCTGCACGACGACAAGCTGCCGATCCTTGTTAGTCGTGAGGTTGATGTCCGCCGGATAGACGTTGAGCTGCACCAACGGCGACTGGGCAAACACGGCCGTGCCAGCCAAGCACAGGACAACAATAGCGAGCATCGAGATACGGGTCATCGGGCGGGTCCTTGAAGACACATGGCATCAACACGAGGCGACTTCGCGTCGAATTCTGTGGTGTTCTGATTCAAAGTGTCAGGCGATCCATGCCAGCCTTCGATCGGCCAGAATCACCTCGCCACTCGATGACGAAGGTTCTGTCCATCCTTCATTCAAATTACTGGTTGCCACCGGCAGGTTTAGCTTCAGTGGCAGGAGCAGCCCCGCTCGCGGCTTTCACGCGAGTCTCTTGCTCAAGTCGAAGTTGTTCGAGCCGCGTGAGTCGCTTCACCGGTGCGTCTGCGGGCGGTGCTACGGGTGGAGGCATTGGAGTCGCAGCAGCCACAGGCATGGGAACCACTTTCGGCGGGAGCGGCTTGTCCAGTCGGAGGCTGCCTGTTCCGATGTTGTGGATGATCGGTTCGCCGCTTTCGGTCACGACGACTTGGCAAAAAAGGTTCTTCGTGTTGCCGGGGTTGGCGTCCGCTTCGGCCTTGATCTTGAAAATCAACTCGCCCGCTTCTTTGTTGAACTCGGCGGGGACCGTTGTGACCTTGTTCGGCAAGCCGATCAATTGGACTGTCGCGTTCCCCTCGAACGGTTTGGCATTCTCAACTTTCACCACGAGTTCAGTCTCGGCACCAGTTTCGAGCGCAGCCGCCTGAAAGTTGAACTTCATATACATCTCGGCGACTCGCAGGTTCACGAAGGGCGAACAGACCGTGATCGGTCCATTACCGACAGTCGCTTCGCCGCGAACGGCGATCTTGTGTTCTTTGACTTGAGCGTTGCCTGCCGCGTTGAGCGAGATCAACGCCTCAGTCTGTCCCTCGGCAATCGAGATTTCGCGACTGGAATTCACGCCATTTGGATTGAGGACCAACTCGATCTTAATTGGGGCTTTGAACTCACCTTCGCGAATTGCCACGACCTTGAGTGACATCTGGCCACCTTGAACCAGTGGAACTTTGGATTCCACGATGGCCAGCGTAAACGGAACTTTTTGAGTCACGACCATCGCGAGGGCTTTGGTCGGCTCAGTCCAAAATGGAATGTTGTTTTGACCGCGAACCAAGACGGTCGGCAGGCGGACTTGGCCTTCGGGAGGAGTTGGATTGTTGGGATCATTCAACTTCCCAACGATCTGCCCAAGCTTC
>JAYTXB010000203.1:0-2101 GCA_043743205.1 Schlesneria sp. | reverse complement strand
AGGGCGGCGCTCACGGTGTTCGCTGGCCCTGGGCTGGTCTCCGAGGCCCCCTTGGGGCGAAGACGACTTCAATCCTCAAATAGCGCAACTTCTAAAAGCATCAGCGAGGGACTCCAGTTGTTTGCGAGGTGCCGGACTCCCTCGCTGATGCTGCGGGTTACTATACCTCACGCGGCCAAAGCTGAGACACTGGCGAGCCGCATGCCGTCAGGCTGCGGGTGCTTGATCGCCGCAGGAAACCCGTGGCCTCACGGCACACGGCTCGCCTAAAATATCTCACTCCTGGCCGTGCGAGGTATAAAGCGAGTGCCATTGAGCGGTGCGGTGTCCGTGCGGGAAGCGGCTCGCTCAAGATTGTCTCAAGCCGTGCGGCTGATGTTGCCGATGGAGTGCAGTTACTCAGCTCTGCACGTCCTTCTGGCTTCTGGGGCTTCGATCATGCCGCCGCGCAAACGTCCGACCGGTGCGATCACTGTCGATGTGGCTCGACCCGCCGATCCGGCATTGCATCTCCCCAACTTCATTAACTACTTGCGAGCCGAATGCGGACTGAGCGACAACACGGTGTTGGCTTACGGGCGCGACCTGACTCAGTTCAATGGCTGGTTTCGGACGCACGGCCCCGCGCGGTTGCAACAGGTCGATCTGCCGCTGTTCTCGGACTACTTGGGATATCTCAACGAGCAGGACTATGCCGCGACATCGGTCGCTCGGCACTTGGTCTCAATTAAGATGTTCTTCCGATACTTGGTGCTGGAGAGCGTGCTGCCCGAAAGCATCGTCGAATTGGTGAACTCTCCGAAGCTGTGGCAACACCTGCCGAAAGTCCTCAGCCCTGACAATGTGGACCGCCTACTTGCCGCTCCCACGCGAGCCGATCGTTACCCGCTGCGCGATCGGGCGCTGCTCTGTCTGCTCTACGCGACAGGCTGCCGAGCCTCCGAGGTTTGCACGATCACGCTCCGCGACATTCATCTCGATGAGAGTTACTGCCGCTGCATCGGAAAGGGAAACAAGGAGCGGATGGTCTCGCTGAACCCGGTGGCGCGTGCGGCGGTCGAAGCCTACATGCAGCATGAGCGTCCGAAGCTGACTCTGGTCCACGAGCAGAGTTCGCCGCTGTTGATCTCGCGCGGCGGCAAGTCGCTCTCACGCATCACCGTCTGGAAGCTCGTGAAACGTTATGCGGCGCGCATCGGAGCGAGTCGCACGATCAGTCCGCACACGCTGCGACACAGTTTCGCGACGCACATGCTGGCGGGCGGTGCCGAAATTCGGGCGCTGCAGGAATTGCTCGGCCACGCCAGCATTCGCACGACTCAAATCTACACGCATGTGGAGCATAGCCGCCTGAAGTCGATCCACGAGAAGTGCCACCCGCGCGGCTGAGCAGATGTGGGACGCAATAACCGCGCGGTTAAACGGGTCGCTGAGGTTTCCGACAAAAGTCTTGTGAGCCGGTTGCCGTGAGGCCCCGGACTCTGGAATCTGGCTGAGAACTTGGGGCCTTACGGCACCCGGCTCACCTCGTTTCGACTTTTGTCGGAAAGGTCGTTGCGGTGTTCGGGAAATTATTGTGACCCCGTTCCTCAGCAGATGCGGGTCACTCGCACGACTCGCTCGCGATGTCGTGACCGTTTGGCTCCTGCGTCCCCTTTCATCGGTGGTTCGGCTGGGCATCCGTGCGGTCTCTTCTCTGAGCCTCGCCAAGAGTGAATCGCACGGATGGCAGGGCCGGAGCACGGATGAAGAACGAGAGGGAGATGCGAGCAGAACTCATCGGCGACGAAACCGTTAGAACGCAATTTCTCGAAACAACCAGAATAGTTTGTGTAGCCGGACTTCCCCGGCCGATGAATAGAGGGAGCGGGGACGCGGCGCGCCTCGCCGGTGAAGCGTTTGTTTCACCTAGCGAACGGTGGCGGGCGGTTCGAGCGAGTTCATCGCCCGAGTCGTCTACCGGCAGAAACATGACGTGGATCGAAGCCATTCTCGGTTCACTTTGTGGTCGGGTGCCCCGTCCCAACGGATTCGGAGACGGTCAGCGAGGAATCGAAGGAGAACATTCCATGCGTAAGTACGGGAAGTGGGTGTTGACGCT
>JAYTXB010000202.1:0-4802 GCA_043743205.1 Schlesneria sp. | reverse complement strand
GCCGTGAGGCCCCGGGTTCTCAGCCAGAGTCCGGGGCCTCACGGCACCCGGCTCACAAGACTTTTGTCGGAAACCTCATTTCTGAATTCGTCCCGCAGCGGATTGTCTCTTCGCCTTGCCCTGTTTGTTGGGTTCACGCGAGAATGCCGGGCAATCACGGCGACCAGTGGGTTGTCGCTTCCGTTCTTGCCGCAATGAGACGCCATCCTTCATGGACATCGCACAGACTTTGATTCGACATGGGCTGGTGAGTCGCCAGCAGATCGACACGGCATTGCCTCAAGTCGCGGGACGGCGACTCGATCGGGCGCTCATCGAGCTGGGGCTGGTCAACGAAGACGACGTTCTTAAGGCCTTCGCCGATGAATTGGGAATGCCATTCATCGAGGTCAAGCAGGAGTTGATCGACCACGACCTACTAATGCAGTTTCCGACGACCGCCGTCTTCCGACACTCGCTACTGCCGATCACTCGCCGCAATGGCAGCGTGGTCGTGGCGACGTGCGATCCCTTCAACCTGGAGGCGATGGAAGAGTTGGAGTCGGTCACCGGGTTTCATCTCGTCCCCGTGTTGGCCCGCCGTCTCGATGTGGTCGAACTCATCAAAGAACATCTGGGAGTCGGTGGCGACACGCTGAACGAGATGGTGGCTCAGCGCACGGCCGACGGCGTGGAGTTGCTCAGCGATCTGTCGTCCGATGATGCAGACCTCGCGTTGCAGGCCGAGAACGCCTCCGTCATCAAACTGGTCAATGAACTGCTGATGGAAGCGCTCGAACAGATGTCGAGCGACGTTCACATCGAACCGCAGGAGCATGGCCTGATCATCCGCTACCGCGTCGATGGCCTGTTGCGAGTCCAGCCGGTTCCCGAGTCGATCGCGCACTTCTACGCGGCGATCGTCACGCGGCTCAAGATCATGTCGAAGTTGAACATCGCCGAGAAACGCATCCCGCAAGACGGCCGCATCAAACTGAAGATCAGCGGTCGCGAGATCGACGTGCGCGTCTCGATCATCCCGATGATTCATGGCGAAGGCGTGGTACTGCGGCTGCTCGACAAGAGCCGCATGGTCTTCAATCTAAAGAACGTCGGGATGGACGCCAACATGGCGAAGACGTTCCGCGATTTGATCTCGATGCCGCACGGGATCGTGCTCGTCACGGGACCGACCGGCAGCGGCAAGACCTCAACGCTGTACAGCGCGCTCAACGAGATCAAAGACCCGACAGTGAAGATCATCACGGTCGAAGACCCCGTCGAATATCAGAACCCCGGCATCAGTCAGATTCAGGTTCACGCGAAGGTCGGCCTGACATTCGCCGCCGGTCTGCGCAGCATCCTGCGTCACGACCCGGACATCATTCTGATCGGAGAAATCCGCGACGGTGAGACGGCCGATGCGGCGATTCAATCGTCGCTGACCGGCCATCTCGTGTTCAGCACACTGCACACAAACGACGCTCCCAGCGCGTTCGCGCGTCTGATCGACATGGGTGTGGAGCCGTACCTCGTGGCGAGCACTGTGGAAGGCGTGCTCGCTCAACGACTGATCCGAGTCCTCTGCAAACACTGCAAAGAGGCGTACGTTCATGACCCGGCCGAGTTCCCCTCCGACTTCCCACGTCCGCTGCCTGAGAAACTGTGGCGGCCCGTCGGCTGTCGTGAATGCCGCAGCACGGGCTATTCCGGCCGTCGTGCGATCTTCGAGTTGTTGCGTACCGATCACGAGATCGGTCGCCTGTGCATCCAACGCGCCAGCTCGGCCGACATCCGCGACTACGCCCTCAAGCAGGGCATGACGACGTTGCGCATGAACGGCTACGGCCGAGTCCTCGACGGCACAACCACGCTCGACGAAGTCCTCCGCATCACCAAGGGCGACTTCGCGTGACGTGTTGCAGTTCAGGGTTGTGTTGCGATTGAGTCACGGCGAGGTGCGGTCGCTTCGGCAAGGTAGCCCTGTCGCTCCGCGACAGGTAGCGAGAGCGCAAACAGGACACCGGACTTGGGTTGACGCGGATTCGTCATCGAACACCCACACCGCGACGCGCTTCCTGTCGCGGAGCGACAGGGCTACCTTGCCGAAGCGGCTTCGTAACACTCTACGTTGCTTGGGGACCACCCATTCGCGACTGCACCCGCCACGGCAAAGTGACCTCTCACGGGCTGAAGAGAGACATCGCTGCATCTCGCCAGAGTGCAGGGGTGACGCTCACACAGCCCACGTTCTGGCGAAACGTGGCGACATTCAAATGTCTCACTTTGGGCCGAGCGAAGTCGATGAGGCAGGGCACTCGCAATCCGAGCGGGCTTCTCTCAGAATGCCGCTCGGCGACGAAGTGGATTTCGTCGGACAGACACTTCTTTCTGGAAGGCTTTATCCCATGCGATCGTGTGCCACTTGGTTGGTTGTTCTTGGTGTGATGCTCTGCTCGACTCGGGTTCTTCGCGCCGAGGACAACTCGTCGGTGCAGACAGGTAAGCCGAGAAAGGTGCTCATCGGCGATTACTCGGCGAAGGTGCTGGCTCTCGTCGATGAGAAGGGTGAGGTCGCGTGGCAGCAGCCGATCCGCGACATCCACGATGCGTGGAAACTCGCCAACGGAAACATCCTCTTTCAGAAGTCTTGGACCGAGATCGTCGAAGTCACACCCGACGGCAAGACGGTCTGGCAATACAACTCCGGCAAGCAGAACGGCAACGAGGGGAAGCGCGTCGAAGTCCACGCCTTCCAGCGGCTGGCCAATGGCCACACGATGATCGTCGAGAGCGGCCCGGCCCGAATAATTGAAGTCGATGCCGACGGGAAGCTCCACAAGCAGATCGCCCTGAAAGTTGACAACCCCAACCCGCACACCGACACGCGGCTGGTGCGAAAGCTCGACAACGGCAATTACCTCGTCGCGCACGAGTCCGATCACGCGGTGCGCGAGTACGACGCCGACGGAAAGATCGTCTGGGAGTACAAGGTCGGCTCGAAGGTCTACAGCGCGCTGCGGCTCGCCAGCGGCAACACGCTAATCGGCGCGGGCGACGGCCATCGCGTACTGGAAGTGGACAAGCACGGCAAGACGGTCTGGTCGGTCGAAGAGAAGGACTTGCCCGGCATCACGCTCGCGTGGGTGACGATGGTTGAACGACTGCCGAACGGAAACACGTTCATCGTCAACTGCCACGCCGGACCGGACAACCCACAGCTCGTGGAAGTGACCGCCGAGAAGAAAGTCGTCTGGACCTTCAAAGACTTCAAACGCTTCGGCAACAGCCTGCCCGTCGCGCGACTCGTCGATTGAGCGGCCGGTGTGATAAGGCGAGCGGCAGATAAGAATTGACCTGCTGTACGACGGACTGGGAAGTCCGTCGTACGGTAAGATCTTTTCTGCCGCTCGCCTAACCTCACGCGGTTGAGAGTGAGAGCTTGGCGAGCCGCACGCCGTCAGGCTGCGGGTTCTTGATCGCCACCAGAAACCCGTGGCCTTACGGCACACGGCTCGCCTGAAACCTCTTGCTCATGGCCGTCCGAGTTGGAACCGGCTTGTTCTCCGGTTTTAGGTTTTCAGCCTTTACGCCACGGACGAAAACACCAGGGGCTTCACTGCCCCGCTCGCCAGTTTCACGAGAGGGACGGACTGATGCCCAACGACGAACCCTTCCGAATCGCGCTGCTGGTGGGAATGAGCCTGCTCTTTCCCGTGATGGCCTATTTTCGGATTCGGTCACAACTCACCGGGGAACGGCTCGACCGTCGGCAGGAGGGCTGGTTCATTCTCATCACGCTGCGGCTGGTGGCGTTGTTCGGAGCGGTGGTGATGATCGCGTTTCTCGTCGATCCCTCTCTCGCACGCTGGTCCTCATTGCCGCTGCCGGAGTGGCTGCGATGGAGCGGCATCGCGATTGGGGCCGCTGCCGGAGTGTGGATCATCTGGACGTTCAGCCATCTCGGCAAGAACCTGACCGACACCGTGGTAACGCGGCGCGAGCACACGCTGGTCACGTCTGGCCCCTATCGGTGGATTCGACATCCGTTCTACATCGGCATCGCCGGAGTCGTTGTCGCCGTATCACTGGCAACGACGAATTGGTTTGTAGCCGTCACGGGCATCACCGTGCTGGCTCTGCTGATCGCGCGGACGGATCGCGAAGAAGCCAAGCTGATCGAGCGATTCGGTGACGAGTACCGTCGCTATATGGAGGAGACGGGCCGGTTCTGGCCGCGATGGACTCGCACGCGGGAGGCTGCTCCATGAATCTGCGGCCACCATTCGAAAGAGACACCGGTTCAAGAACAAGATCGTGACTTGTAGGATGGGCAAGAGTACCCATCCTACGTCACTGTTCATGACATTGTGGACAAAGCCCACCCGACTCGACGGCCACTCTTTCGGAACCAGTCCATGCCCGGAGCCACGCTTGCCGCCGACCTGTGGATCAGCGAATACCTCACGCCGCACGATGTCTGGCAGCATGGGGTCGAGCGGATTCTGGCTCACCGCCAGACGCCGTTTCAGACCCTGTACGTCGTCGAGAGCGGAGCCTATGGCAAGGCGTTGGTTCTCGATGGCAAGTGGCAGACCTGCACGGGGGACGAGTTCCTTTATCACGAGCCGCTCGTTCACACGCCGTTCGTGTTGCATGGGCATCCTCGGCGAGTGTTGATCGCGGGGGGAGCCGATGGCGGTGCGGCGCGCGAGGCACTCAAATGGCACAACGTCGAAGAGATCGTGGTGGTTGACATCGACGGAGAGGCCGTCGCCGCCTGTCGGGAATGGCTCCCCGAGATTCATCAGGGGGCGTTCGAT
>JAYTXB010000201.1:0-1756 GCA_043743205.1 Schlesneria sp. | reverse complement strand
GCACCGGCTCGAACGACCTGTCCGATGACTTCAAATTCGTCTTCGGGAACGCGAGACGATGGACCCGCGATGGTGATCGCCGCCACGGCCACTCCATGCCGATCGAGGATCGGTGCCGCCACGCAATGAATGCCCGCCATCCCTTCCGCCCGATCCACGGCGAAGCCGACCTCGCGAATCGTTTCGAGTTCTTGCCGAAAAGCTCGCTTCGACGTGATCGTTGTCGGCGTGAAGCGTTTGAACGAAATGCGTTCGATGGCTGCCTCACGCTCTTCCGGCGGTAGAAACGCCACGATCGCCTTTCCTGGAGCACAGCTAAAGCACGGACATCGCGCTCCGAGATCGGCCGAGTACTTGAAGGGATGCACCGACAGCAATTGCTCGATGATGACCACCTCGACGTCGATCAAGCAGCCGAGTTGAGTCGTCTCGCCCGTCGCCTGTCGAATCCGCCGCATCGCCGCAATCGCGCATTCGGACATCCCGCGCGAAGCCGCTCGCGGTTGGCCGAGCATCAGGCAACTGTTCGTGATGAAGAACCGCTTGGTCCCGTCCTCGCGCGACAGATAACCGAGTTCCACCAGAGTCCGCGCGAGCCGTAACACCGACGCCCCCGGCAGCGCGAGGTGCTCGCTGATCTCCCGCAGAGTCGCCCCTTCCGGCCGTTGCGCCAGCAACTCCAGCACTGCCAGTCCGCGTTGTAAACTGATCGCCTCGGATCGCGGCGTCGCGGTCACTTGCTCTGGCTTTGCCACAACTGTTCCCCTGTCGTATTTCATATGTGGAATCAATTGCGCTATTGAAACTATAAGTCAGATCGAAGTCAATCAATACTGCCTCCCACGCACGGCTGTTCCCCTTAAGGGACTGACCAAGATCGCAGGATTGGGTCGAGTTTTCAGGAGTGTGGTTTCTTTCACGGAGGCTGATGCTGTGTTGACTGTCCCTCGGCAGGATTTGTGAGAGTATTTGGCTGAAGTTCCTGATCCCAGAGGGCGCAAGAGACGACAACATGTGTTTGCGGCCACTCTGACGGCCGTGGTGTGTGCCATTCTGCAGAATTGCCGGGACTATGATGGCATCGGCCAGTGGTTATCGGAGCAGCGTCTTGACTTTCGCCATGCGCTGGGGTTTTGGCGGACGCCACCCACGGCCAGCGGTGTGAGGAAGCTGCTGCCGCAGATCGACGCGGCCGCGTTGGAGGCGGCATTGAAGCGCTGGAACAACAACCTGCCGACGGACGGCAACTCGGCGACAGGTCTCGTGCCGATTACGTTGGACGGCAAGTCGCTTCGCGGGACTTGGAATCGGTTGAATCACGCGGTGCATCTGTTGAACGTGATCGACCAGCGGACCAAGACGGTGCTGCATCAGCGTCTCGTTCCCGGCGACACTAACGAGCACAAGGTCGCGTTGGAGGTGCTGCCGCGTGCATTCGCTGGCAGCCATCGAGAAACGTCCGTGTTCAACCGGAGATGTTCGTCTGACGGCCTGTGTGCGTTCTCTGAACGGGAATTCGTCTCTTCGTCAGACCGACATCGGGTGCTCGGACATTCGATGACCGACTCGGCAAGCAAGCTATTTAATAGCCAATTGAAAAATCGGGCCGTTCAATCGGGTTTGCGATAGCGGCCGCTCAGATAATCCGAAATCGCGAGGCTCAAAGTTTTCCTAGCTCCGCGCGTCGAGAACGTGTGGTCGGCGTCAGGGATGAACGCGATGTTCAGCTTGTCTGTTCGGCGCAGTCGGCTCACCG
>JAYTXB010000200.1:0-3929 GCA_043743205.1 Schlesneria sp. | reverse complement strand
CCGTGTGGTCTCGACCAATATTTCCCGTGCCCCTTCAGGGCACAACGTTCTGGTGTTCGATTTCCCAGGGCGGCGCTCACGGTGTTCGCTGGCCCTGGGCTGGTCTCCGAGGCCCCCTTGGGGCGAAGACCACTTCAATCCTCAAATAGCGCAACTTCTAAGCTCACGCTGCGGGTTACTTCAAATCCCGTTTTTTCAACGGGCTGCTAGGCTTGCTCGATGTCGCATCGTTGCCGTCACCCCCTTTTCTTCGAGGAGTTCCTACATGATCCGCTGCCGTTCACTTTCCACGGTCTGGTCTCTGCTTCGATGTTTGCCTTCAGTGGCACTCGTGTTGACGTTGCTCAACTCGACGGTTCCTGTGCAGGCTCAGACTGTCGCACGCTGCGGTGCGGGTTGGCTGGAGCAGATCGACGGTTATCACGTGTTGCATCTGAAGGGGACGTCCTACGAGATGGGCTTCCAACACGGCGCGTTGCTCAAGGATCACGTCCGACAGAATCTCAAGACGCTGCTCGTTGATAAGGCCAAGGAGGCAACGCTGGTCGAGGCGGGGCCGATTAAGGTGACGCCGCGCGCGGCTATTGAAATGATCGTCGCGTTCCAAGAGCCGCACATCGCGCCGCGCTACGTCGAAGAGATCAAGGGGCTGTCTGACGGAGCGGGCATCTCGGTGTCTGACGCGCGGGCGGCGAACTTCATTCCCGAGCTGTTTCATTGCAGCGGCTTCTCTCTCGCGAAGTCCGCCACGAAGAATGGCAACCTGCTGCATGGTCGCGTCCTCGACTACGCCACCGATTGGGGTCTGCAAGATCACGCAGTCGTGGTTGTCTACGAACCGATGGGGCGCTTGCCTTGGGTCAACATTGGCTACGCGGGCTTTCTCGGCTCCGTGACTGGAATGAATGCCGAACACGTCTCGATCGGTGAGATGGGGGGCGGTGGTCTCGGTCACTGGAACGGTCGCCCGATGACCTTAATCGTGCGCGAGGCACTGGAAACCGCGAAGTCACTCGACGAAGCGATTGCCGTCTTCCGCGATGGCCCTCGCACGTGCGAGTACTACTACGTCTTGGCCGATGGTGAGACGAACGAAGCGGTCGGGATGGAAGCCTCGTGGAACGTCTTCACTGTCGTGCCACCGGGCGAAGCGCATCCGCTCCTGCCGAAGCCCGTCAAAGATTGCGTGCTGTTGTCGGCCGGTTCGCGGTACGACGAACTCGTCAAACGCGCGAGCGCGGGGTACGGACAGTTCACGCCCGAAGAGGCACTGCGATTGATGGACCGGCCGGTCGCGATGAGTTCCAACCTGCACAACGTTTTGTTTGAACCCGCGACGACGAAGTTCTGGGTTGCGAATGCCAGCCGCGACAGACGCCCCGCTGCCGAGCAGAAGTACTTCTCATTCCAATTGAGCGATCTGCTCAAGCGACGCCCGGCGGAAGGGAGTCCTCAATTGCCGATGACCGCGATCAAGACCACCGACCTCGGCGCGAAGCCAACGCCGTGAGTTTGTGATCAAAGCCCATGCGGATGCGGTGATCGGGACGTTGGGGTTTGAGTTGGTAGCGGCCACGTTTCGCCGTCCCTTCGGCGGAGCGACGGGACGACAGTAACTCGGCCAAGAACCCGAACGTGCCTTGTAGTAGGATAGGCACTCTTGCCCGTCTTGTCTTTGAAAGATCGCGTAGTCGCGACAAAGCCATTGCCGAGCGAAACCGGACGGGCAAGAGTGCCCATCCTACAAGGCACGTTCGTCGAGCCCCTCAACGAGCAACACACGCGCCGCATCGCTTCAGAAGTTATACCTCGCGCGGCGACGAGTGATGTGTTTTAGGCGAGCCGCATGCCGTAAGGCAGCGGGTTTCCTGCGGCAATCAAGAACCCGCAGCCTTACGGCGTGCGGCTCGCCAAGGCCTCATTCGTGACCGCGCGAGGTATAGCGTCACTGCAAGCGGTCGCTGGCGAACGGGTCGGATTCGTCGAGCGGTTCTTCGGCGAGGGGCTGACGCGCCGTGCGTGACCGCGAATCCGCACTCGGACCATTCGCTCGAACGGGAGTTGTCACGGTGGCCGAAGCGGGGACGACTTCACCGGGAGCGCGGGCTTCTCCACGAGCGAGCTGCGTTCGTAACGAATGCTTGAGAGCGAGACGTTGCGACTCATCCGATCCGGCGACCAGCAGCACGTCATCGACGATGAACCGATCGAACTCACGCCGCATCGTCACCTTGGCACCGAACCGATTGTCGCCAAATTGGACCGTGATCTCGTTCTCGCCTTGAGCGATCCCCTTGAGCGGTGCTCGCAAAAACGTATCGGCCGACATGCCGGAGTTCGGCACGAATCGGCACTGGCTCCAGACGAGTCGGTTGAAGTCGTTCGACGAGTTGGCTCGCAGCAAGTCGAGCGCGGCGGCTTGCTCTTGTGGCTCGCGTCCGAGCGAGATGGCTGACGCAAAGTCATGGATCGGGATCAGAATCTCCACGGTCGTCTTCAGCGAGGACGGGATACCGGTGATCTGCCACTGCACGTCATCAACGAGGAATCGGCCTCGTTCCTCTCGGAGCATGTATGTGAGTGGGCGACCTCCCTGACGAACTTCGATCCGTGTGAGCGCCCCTTGGAACGACGCCGTGACGAACTCGAATTCATCGGCATCGAACAGTTCGAGCGGCATCGCGGTGACCGTCCCGCCATTCAGCTTGCCCCAGACGCGCGTCGTCATGTCGCGCGTCGAACATTGCTTCAACGCATCGAGGTCTCGCAGTGACAGCGCTTTGGCAAACAGTTCGAGCATCCCCTGTGCGGTGAAGAGCGCGGACAGTCGCTTCTCCTGCTTGGTATCAACTTCATAGATCGTCACGTCCGAGACGACGAACTTCACGGGGGCATCGAGCGCAGTGTCGGTGACGCGCTGCATATCAATCTGCACCATTTCGGCCTCATTCTTCAGCACGAAGTCGGCGCGGTTGCCACGCAGCTTGACTTGCAATTCGTGTTCGGAGAGCTGCGAATCGGGCAGCTTGGCTTGGCTGAGATCGCCAATCGACAGGCTCCCTTCGTAGAAGTCCCGGGAACTCCAGTCGGCCAGCGCCACCTTGTCGCCTCGTCCGTAAGCGGCCAGGAACGCAGTGCAACTGTTGACGGCCCGCGCCAACTTATCCATCGAAGCCACCTGGTCCTCGTCTTTGGATTCGATGCCGACATCCGCAATCCGCCAATGTTCACCGCTCAGTTCCAACGTGATGACGCACTCGCCCGACAGTCGCGGCAACTTCACGACCGCGATCTTGTCATCGAGCGAGGCGTGCGGCTTGAACTGAGAACCGGCGGGACGTCCCGTCGTGACGGTGCGTGTCAGCCCGGCCAAGAACGACGGCGGCAATTGTTCGAGCGAGGCACGGAACGCCGGGGTCGCCACGCCGAGGACTTGCCCGCGATCGCCATTGCCCCACGCATCCAGGAACTCGCGCACGGTGAGCAGCAGATCCATCTGCTCCGTCACCGACTTGTACGCCTCGACACCCTTCTTCTTTTGCTTGAGATAGATGTCATCGACGACCCAGCGGCCGGTGTCATCGCGAGTCAACTCGTAAAAGACTTCCTTCTTGGACTCACCGACTTGCACGGTGACACGCTTCTTCGCGCTGCTCACCTCTTCCACTTCAACGATGGTCGATTTGCCGTCCGGCAGTCGCAGGATTTTGAGGTCTTCCAACGCGGCCGTCGTTCGCAAGGCACGCTGACGGAACTCGCCCGATGTCGAAGCCTTCAGGCCGTCGAGGTTGGCTAGTTCGAGGCTCTTCGAGAAGGCCGTGATGGCGCGAGTTTCGATCAGGTGCGTACATCCGGAACCGCTGCCAGCCACAACGGTGGCCAACAGGCAGCAACAGGCGATGGAGCGGATCGTTCGAGACATGCGGGCA
>JAYTXB010000199.1:0-2863 GCA_043743205.1 Schlesneria sp. | reverse complement strand
GTCACGATGCGCGTGCTGCATCCCGCGCCGAACTTTCATTCCACGCAAGACAACCCGAACAGCATCGTGCTGTGCGTGGAGTTCTCCGGTCGCCGCATCCTGTTGACGGGAGACCTCGAACGCGAGGGCCTCGAACGATTGCTCCGCTCCCCGCGTGTCGATGCCGACGTGTTGCTCGCTCCGCATCATGGCAGCATCAAGGCCAACCCGCCGGACTTGGCCCGCTGGGCGACGCCCGAGTGGGTGATCGCCAGCGCGTCGGATCGTGCCGTCGAAGAACGACTGGCCTCACGCTACGGCCCGGCCACTCGAGTTCTCTCGACCGCCCAACACGGAGCCGTCCGCTGCCACATCACGCCTGAAGGTGAGTTGCAGATCGAAGCGTTCCGAAAAGAGGCGAGGTAGGAAAGTGAGAAGCGCAGCCCTCTAGGATGGGCACTCTTACCCGTCCGGCTTTCACGCTGCCACGCGGGGAACCAAAACAGGACGGGCAAGAGTGCCCATCCTACAGGTTGCGTTGGACCGGTCGCGTTGGACTGGTTGCGTCCTTGAGCGGGCGTCTCACGCTTGCGGCTCAGTCATGCTCCACGGATCGAGCGCGGTGGCGAGTTGTTCGGCAGGAAGGATGTTTTGGTCGAGGCACAACTGGCGGATGGTCTTGCCCGACTTGAAGGCCTCCTTGGCGAGAGCCGCCGCTCGTTCATACCCGATGTGCGGGTTGAGGCTCGTCACCATCGCGAGGCTTTGTTCGACACTCGCCTCGCACGCTTCAGGATTCGCATCCATGTCGAGGGCACAGAGGTCGATGAATGCCGTCGTTCCCTGAGCCAGTAACGCGATGGACTCCAGCGTCGCGTGACCCATCACGGGCATCATGATGTTCAATTGGAACTGGCCACCGGTCGCGCCGCTGAACGCGACCGTTTGATCGTTGCCGATGACACGCGCGGCGACCTGCATCAGGCTCTCACACATGACCGGGTTTACCTTGCCGGGCATGATCGAACTGCCGGGCTGACGATCGGGAAGCATGATCTCATAGAAGCCGCAGCGCGGTCCCGAACCGAGCCAGCGAATGTTGTTCGCCACGTTGAACAGCGTCGTCGCGATGGCTCGCAGTTGACCGTGCGACTCGACGAGACCGTCGCGTTGCGCGTTCCCTTCAAAGTGATTGACCGCTTCGATGAACGCGATCCCCGTTTCGGTCGCGAGTGCCTGACAGGTGCGATGACCGAACTCGGGATGCGTGTTGATCCCCGATCCGACAGCGGTCCCTCCGACGGGCAATTCGAGGACCGCTTGCAACGCTTGTTGCGCACGACCGGCAGACAATTCCAACTGCCGCGCGAAGCCACCAAACTCTTGGCCGAGTCGCAGTGGTGTGGCATCCGCCAGATGCGTACGACCGATCTTGATAATCTTGTCCCAACGCTGAGCTTTGTCGCGCAGGACATCCGCGAAGCGTGTCAGGGCGGGAATCAGCTTCGCGTGAATGCTCATCGCGACAGCGACGTGAATCGCGGTCGGGAACGTATCGTTTGTACTCTGCCCCATGTTCACGTGATCGTTGGGGTGAATTGGCTTCTTCTGGTCGAAGCGATCGCCGCCCACCAGTTCGATCGCGCGGTTCGAGATCACTTCGTTGCAGTTCATGTTGCTCGACGTTCCCGAGCCGGTCTGAAAGACATCGACGGGGAACTGTGCATCGAACTGTCCCGCCGCGACTTCCCGCGCGGCATTCAGCAGTGCGGACACTTGAGTCGCGTTCAGCGGGTTCTTACCGGTTCCAGTCAGTTTTCCAAGATCACGATTCGCCACACCGGCGGCCCATTTGACAAGACCCATCGCGCGAATCAGCTCCGATCGCAATGGCCAACCGGAGACCGGAAAGTTTTCGACGGCGCGCTGCGTTTGCGCGCCGTAGTACGCGTCGGCGGGAACTCGAACGTCGCCCATGGAGTCGTGTTCGGTACGGAAGTCAGTCATCGGAAATTCTCAATCACAGGGTGGCGGGAATGAAATAGATCAGCATCGAGCGGAGGCGGATGATAGCGATGGCTCACGGACTGGACCAAGCCTGCGTCCCCGTTCGCACCAGCGGCCGGCAATTCAGAAACAAAGCAACCCGGCAGAGACGCTCTGCCGGGTTGCGCGAGTCAGGTGAAGAGCGTGCGTGACGTTCAACTCATCATGCCGCGCGGCGATACGGTTGTTTGTCCTCATGATCCTCATGGTTATCGGTTTCGGGAGGCGTGTCGTGACCATAGCCATACCCGTACCCGTACCCGTAACCGTACCCATAGTCAGAGCTCGAAGAGCCTTCGATGTGGTTGGCGACGAGTCCGATGACCTTCACGCCCGACGAGCGGAACGAGTCAATCGCACGCATCACCATCTTGCGGCGGTTCTTGTCAGGTCTCACCACGACGATCGCACCATCCACAATTCGGCCGATGATTGAAGAGTCCGTGACGGCCAACACCGGTGGGGCGTCGATCAAAATTTGGTCGTAGATTTGTTCGGCCCACGCAATGATGTCGCTGAAGCGTTCGCTGGAAAGCAGTTCCGACGGGTTAGCCGGACGCGGACCAGACGGCATGAAATCGAGACCCTCAATCCCTAGATGGAACACGTTGTCGAGACACCGCTCGGCGACATCAATGTCGAGTTTCTTGTCGTTCAGGACTTGGGCCAGGCCGCGCGGACCTTTGAGGTCGAGCAACTGCGTCATGCCGGGACGACGCAAGTCGGCATCGATCAGCAAGGTCTTCTTGCCCGCTTGAGCAAACGCGACGGCGAGATTGGCCAGCGTCGTCGTCTTGCCGTCACCCGGTTCGGTACTCGTGATGACGAGTCGCTGCGT
>JAYTXB010000198.1:0-6711 GCA_043743205.1 Schlesneria sp. | reverse complement strand
CGATCAACTTTGATGCAAACGAAGTTGTCGTTCATCGTCTTGGCAATCGCTTCGTTCATGAAGACTTTTCGCTCCATGACGTGGCACCAATAGCAACTGCTGTAGCCGACCGAGAGGAAGATCAGCTTCCCTTCTTTGCGAGCCTTCTCAAACGCTTCCGGCCCCCACGGATACCAATCGACCGGATTGTGAGCGTGCATCAGCAAGTACGGGCTGGTCTCGCGGGCCAAGCGGTTGGCTTTGGCCTTCGGTTTGGCGGGAGCCTTCCCGTCATCAACCGCATCGCCACGTCGAGCCACCGCCATCATCAGCAGTAACCCACACACGGCGACCGCCACTGCACGAGACACGGTCTCGAAACGAAAACCGCCGTTGAAGCGCAGACCGTTATTGAATCGCATGTCGTTCTCAGCTCCCTCTGTCTGTCTGGCGAACCTGCTGATGTTTGTCGGGCAACGGCCGACAACTCGCAGACCTTCGCGAATCGCAGCGGCGTTCTTCCGACAGGCCAGCAACGCGGCGGCATTCTAGGTTCGAGGTTCCGATGTCGAAAGGGCATTGGTCCTGACGTGATGGTGATCTCAGATACCAAGGGGAGTGATCGGCGGGGGCTGAATCCGTTCCAAGTTGCCATCGTTTCAAACCGGGGCCTTGTTTCTGAGGGCCTCCTCGCTCAAGGGCGTTGTTTCATCGACGAAGCGTTGCTGCCACAGTTCAAACATCAACAGCAACCAGAGTCGCGCGCTGTGATCCCATTGAGACGAGACGTGTTCGTCGATGAGTCGCTTCACGGCGGCGGGGTCGAAATAGCCGCGTTGCAACGAACGGGGATCGAGCAGC
The DNA here is from genome assembly GCA_043743205.1 of Schlesneria sp. GTDB lineage: Bacteria > Planctomycetota > Planctomycetia > Planctomycetales > Planctomycetaceae > Schlesneria. Next base: position 5,871 of record JAYTXB010000198.1, on the reverse strand, counting down.
GTGTCGCAGAGAAGTTCGCGCAGTTCACCTCGGAACCAATGATCGAGCGGAACGCCGAAGCCCATCTTCGGGCGTGACTGAATCGACTCGGGCAACAAGTCGGCGAAGGTCTCGACGAGAATCCGCTTGCCGCGTCGGCCATGCAGCTTCAGGGCGAGCGGCATCTGAGCGGCGAGTTCCACCACGTGATGGTCCATGAACGGACTGCGCGCCTCCAATCCGTAGGCCATGCTGGCGAGATCGACTTTCGTCAGGATGTCGCACGGCAGATAGGTCTCGACATCGACGCAGGTCGTGCGGTGAACGAAGTTCGTCTCGGCACACCGCGTGTAGGCGTCGAGCAGGAACGACGCGCCGTCGTAGTTGCCGAGCGATCGAGCGAACTCCGCATCGAACAACGTCGCGCGGCGAGCATCGTCGAAGATGCTGACCCAGTTCGCGTAACGCCGCTCGGGCGGTTGGCCCAACGCGGCAAGGAAGCGTTTGATTTGTCGCAGCTTCGATTTCTGACGGACTCCCGCCGGAAGATGCTGCCAAACCGGACTGGCTAGTAACGCTCGCAACGGCCACGGCCAGCGATCCACTTTTGCGGCGAGGTCCACGGCCAAGTAGCGGTCATAGCCCGCGAAGAGTTCATCGCCGCCATCGCCGGTCAGCGCGACGGTGACGTGTTGGCGGGTCAGTTGCGAGAGGTACATCGTGGGGATTGCCGAGCTGTCAGCGAACGGTTCGTCGTAGTGCTGCGTCAGCTTCGGCAACATCTCGATCGCGGACGGATCGACCACGAACTCGTGGTGATCGGTCCCGAGTTTCGCGGCGGCTTCGCGCGCGTAGCTGCGCTCGTCGAACTGCTTCACGTTGAAGCCGATGGAAAACGTTTGGACCTGCTCGCCAGTCTCGCGCTGCATCAACCCGGTGATGATCGTGGAATCGACACCTCCCGACAGGAACGCGCCGAAGGGGACATCGCTGCGCATCCGGAGCCGCACCGATTCGGTGAGCCGTTCGCGCAGCAGGCTCTTCCAATCGGTCGCTGACTGAGCAGGCAAGGAGGCTGCGGACAGCAAACTGTTTGCGGTGGAGTTGCTCGCTGGAGAGCCATTCGTCGCGAGTGGCCGCGCGTAGGGAGCTTCCCAGTAACGTTGCACGATCAGGTCGCCCGTCGTCGCGTTGAACTCGGCCCAATGTGCGGGAGGGAGTTTGCGATAGCCGCTCAGCATGGTTTTGGGATGCGGGACGTATTGCAGTGTCACGAAGTCGGCGACCGCGTGCGGGTCGATGTCGCGCGGAGCGCCGGGGACTTGCAGCAGCGCTTTGAGTTCACTGGCGAAGGTCAGTCGTCCGGATGAGACGCGATAGACGAGCGGCTTCTGTCCTAGGCGGTCTCGCGCGAGGAACAGCTTGCGTTGACGATCGTCCCAGATTGCGAAGGCAAACATGCCGCGCAAGTGCTGCACGCAGTCCTGCCCCCACTGTTCATAGGCGTGAACGATGCACTCGGTGTCGCTCGCGGTGCGGAAGCGATGGCCGAGGGCCTCCAATCGCGGTTGCAGTTCGCGGTAGTTGTAGACCTCGCCGTTGAACGCGATCCAAACCGTACCGTCTTCATTGGAGAGCGGTTGATGCCCGCCCGCGAGGTCGATGATGGAGAGCCTGCGATGCCCGAGCGCCGCACCGCCCGCGTGACCACCGCTTTTCAATGATCCGCTCGACGCCACGTGACTCGCAGAGAATGCTGAACCCTCAGAGAAATAGTGCCCATCGTCGTCCGGCCCACGATGACTGATGACGCCCGTCATGCGACGCAGCACAGCCTCAGCTAGCGGCTCGGCATCACTCGTCCAACAGGCTCCTGCGATACCGCACATCAAACCACTCCCAAGACCAAACACCCGAGCCTTTGCCAAGCGGTCTGTTGCTATCGAGATGAACTGGCAATCAACTCGCGGTAAATGTTCGCGTAACCATCAACCATCTTCGGGACGCTGAAGTCGCGTTGGATTCGTGCGCGGCCCGCTTGGCCGAGCCGTTCAGCCAAGCCCGGTTCGTCGATCAATCGGCGGACGAACTGCATGATGCCGACGGTGTCTGCCAGCTTAAACAGAAATCCGGTCTCGCTCTGCCTGACCAATTCGCGGTTCGGCGGGATGTCGCTGGCAACGATCGGCAGTCCGGCCAACATTGCCTCCATGATGCTGTTCGACATCCCCTCGAAACTGCTCGCCAAACCGAAGACGTTGCATGCGGGCAGGAACCGTGCGGCATCGTCACGGTGGCCGAGAAACGTCACGTGCTGATCGCAATGAATGTCGCGTGTGAACTGTTCGAGCCGTTCGCGCTCGGGGCCGTCTCCGATCAGAACCAACTGCAACTGTGGACGAATCTGCCGCAGAATCTCGACCATCCAAATCAAGTCTTCGACTCGCTTCTGCTTGGCGAGCCGACCGATGAAGCCGACGACGAACGAGTCGGGGGCGAGGTTCAGTTCGGCGAGCAATTCCGCGCGAGCAATTCGTGGTGTTGCCTCGCTTTCGATTCCATTGGAGACGCAAGCCAGTTTCTCCGAAGGGACGCCGAGTTCGCGATAGAACTCGACGACACTGGCCGAGTTTCCCACGAGTCGATCCGTCCGCGCGATCAGTCGCCGATCGAGCCACAGTTGCCAGTGCGCCTTCCAACTATCGACGCAGCGTTCCGAGACAACGATCTTCGCACGCGGGATCGCGTGAGCACACAACCGTCCGTAAGCATTCGCCGAGAAGAGCCACGTGTGCAGGATGTCGGGGTCTTGTCGCATGAGCTCCGCCCGCAGTCGCCAGAACGAAAACGGATCGAACTTGGCTCGCTTGCCGATCACGGTGAACGGAACGCCCGCAGTTTGGAGTTCGTCGGCATAGGGGCCGCCGCGCGTGAGCGCGATCGCGCGGATATCGAATTCTTCGCGCGGCAACCTCGTTGCGAGCAGCATGAACTGCTTCTCCGCCCCGGAGCGATCGAGAGTCGGGATCAAGAGGACAACGCGCGGCTTCGACACGGCAGGAGGTCTCACGGGGTTGGTCGGAAAATCAGCGAGAGGTCACAGTCAGCCTGACCAACGAGGTACGTTCGGAGCAAAGCAGAGTCACCTCCGCGCTTTGCAGCTCAATTTCTAGTGGGAGCGGAGGATCGTTTGCTCGGCTCGCGAAAAAACTCGGCTAGGGCTGCGGGATCGAACCCCGGCAGCGGTGCTGCTTGCGATGAGCGTGGTGCTGAGAAGTGCGTTAAACGAGAGTCGGCGTTTGTTCCAGAGGCCGGGCCAGCGAACTCGACTTCACTGGCGAGCAGGCTTTCAAATTGGTCGTCCGCATTGGCGACGGGAGCTGTGGTCCCGCGCGTCGGATCGGTGAGCACAAGCAATTCCAAACCGGGCGGCACCACAGAGTCGCGGCCCTGCCAACGAACAGACTGTGCGAGTAGGCTGCGCGGACGAGCGGTTTGGATTTCGATGAGGCTTGTCGCGGCTGGCGAATTCGTCACGAGTGACGTTTGCGCGTCGGGCCGAGTCGCAGTCAATGGCAGTGAGAAAATGCAGTCGCTGGCAATAATCTTGATCTGCGGTGCAGAGGCTTGCTCCGCGAATGCACCGCCGAATCGAAGCAGCGGCCCGGAGTCTCGCAGTGTGATCCGACTCAGCTCGATCGTGAGCGGCCGCGCGGTGGCTTTGTGTCCCAGCGTCAAGCAGGCGCCGCCACCCAGCTTCAAGCAATTCGTAAACGTCACCACGCCCGGAGTCTCCGCCAAGACCACGGCCGCCCCTGATCCGCGAAAGACCGTGTTCTCGATTGCGAACCGAGCATTCGCGAGGTCTGCGGAACTGAATTCCACGCTCTCGAACGTTGCGGCGTCGAGCGGCAACCACGCGAGCGCGGCGGAAGCGTGCAGCGTGATTGAATCGGAAGAGATGTCTGTCTCAAACTCACAGCCTTCCACTGTCATCCGATTGGTACGCACGAGCAGCAGTGCCGCGAGCGGCGATTCGGGCTTGCGCGCGGGACGCACTCGCGGATCACGGCGAAACGCCACATTGGCCAACGTGACTTCGGCCGCAGCCAATCGCAGCGGTTCCTGACCAATGTAAATCACCGGGTTGATCCCCGCTGCTCCTCGAATCGTCAGTCGTCCGCCGTGTGCGATGTCTGCCACCGTGTACGGTCCCGACTCGGCTAACAAGACCACGCCATCGGCCGACGGTGGCGGGAGCAAGAGCAACCCGTTTTCGTTCGCCAGTACCGCTGCCCCCGTGGAAGCGGAGCGTTCGTTTGCCAGGGGCTCCGCCGACGCAATGACTTCACGACGCCGCACGACTTCCGAGACACGCCGCGTCAGAGCGAGCAGTTCGCTTCTCATGCCAGTGTTCGCCAAGGTCAATGCGGCTCCGCTCATGAGGAACAGCGATGCGGCAATCCATGGCCAGCGGCCTTCTGTCACCAAAGCCGCCGGCTGAGCGAGATGCGGGACCGCTCCGTCGAACGCGCGACGGAACCGACGCACTCGAGCGCGGGATCTTGCGCCGGGATGCCCCCAGCGTTGCAACAGTTCGTCAAACGATCGAGGTCGTTGCTCGGGGACCGGCGAGGTCATCGCGTGAATCGCCTGTGCGAGGTGAGCGGGAGTTTCGGGTGCCCACTCGCGCACGTCCTCGATGCGGCGAGTCTGATGCGCCGCCAACTTCATCAACGGATCGGCCATCGGATACGGAGGGCGACCGGCCAACAGTTGCCACAGCAGGCAACCGAGTCCGTACAGTTCGGAACTCGCGTTCGGGGCGACTCCCGTCCCGATCAGTTCCGGTGCCACGCCGTCGTAGCTTTCGAGTGCGAACGAGGCGTGAATGGTCAGTTCGGGACAGACCGCTGGACGCAGGCCGCCGTCTACAAGCACCGCCGAACCACGATCGGTCATTCGTACATTCGACAGCCGGATGTCACCGTGAACCAGACCTCGCCCATCGAGCGACGCGAGGCCGCTCAGTAACTGACGCCCTACCTCCAAGACCACCTTCGCCGGAAAACGACCGCGCCGCACCAACAGCTCACTCAGCGGCACTCCGTCGATGAAACGACTGACCGTTGCCACAGCCTGCTGGTCAAGGTGTTGCTCGCCATCTCGAACTTGCTCACCCAAGAGAAGCAGTGAGTGCGGTACGATGAGGTGCGGGTGCGTCCAACCGGACGTTCGCTCCAGCAGTGAGTTCAATCGTTGCCGGGTCTCATGACAATCGTCGGTGTCAATCTGAAATCGCTTCACCACGCAACGGCTTGATCGATCTCCAGTTCGAGCGAGCGGCCGCTGTGCGAGGCTCGTCGTCCCTCGTGGGCCTCGCCCCAAATTATCGACCAGCACGTAAGGACCGACTCGTAGCTCAGACGCCGCTCCCTGCTCGATGACACGAGCTTGGTAAGGCGTCAGTTGTCGCAATTGCACGAGGGCGTCAATCCAGACCGTATCGAAGGCGGGCAGGTCTCCCACCAGCCGACGCACGAATCCCTTCGCCCGTTGAAAATCGTGAGGCCGACAGAGCTGCAATGTCGTGAGCCGATGCACTAACTCGTCAGAAGCCGACGTGGGCGAAGGACTCGATTCAAACACGACGCCGGACTCCTTTCCGCTGGTCAATTCGCCCGCTGAAGTTGCCTGCCACTGCCGAGTGCCAGTGGCGACCGATGTGGTTCGGAGCGTTCGACCAAGCCATTCGACTTGTCGCAGAAACCGCCGATTCCGGCAAGACGCCGCTGCGATGCCTTCGTTGTACGCCGCCAGCACTCGCCGCTAGAGTGTGCCCGGTTTTCGGAGCGTCCGATGGACCCTCTCCAAATTCCTTCGACTGCGTTC
>JAYTXB010000197.1:0-5852 GCA_043743205.1 Schlesneria sp. | reverse complement strand
AGAGCCGCGCGAGAATCTCGATGAAGATACGAAGTCGCTCCTGGCCGATGCCTATGACCGCATTTGCGTCAACCGAACAGTGTTCTTTCTGCCGGGACGACTCTCGACGGTGAGACGCTCAGACGATGTCGTCGTTCTCCACGAAGGCCGCGTCGCGGCGATTGGCCCGCAGTCACGACTCGTCAATCTCTCGACGATCTACCGTCACTGGGAGTACCTCCACTTCAACGAGTTTCGTAATCAGGAGTGAGGACACTTCGTGGTAAGGCGAGCGGCAGGAATTGTGGTACCGCGATGTAGGATGGGCACTCTTGCCCGTCAGGCTGGAGGACAGAAATCCGGACGGGCAAGAGTGCCCATCCTACAGGGACATTTCTTCTTGCCGCTCGCCTTAGTGGTCCGTGATTTGTTCCCTCTCCCGCCCGTCCTCGGGGGGAGAGGGTGAGGGGGGATTCGTTGTGGAAGCCTGACGCACGGAAATCCAGGTGACGGTCTCCCCTCTCTGGGTTCGCATTTCTAATCCAATGACTTTCGACAGCTCGCCCCTCACCTTAGCCCGGATGATTCACCACGGAAAACACGGAAAGTCACGGAAGTGAGAGGACGGGCAGAGGTTGCCTTTGCTCAGAGGACATCCGTTCGTGCAACACGCGGTTTGACGAAGTAACTCCTCTTCCTTTCCGTGAACTTCCGTGTTTTCCGTGGTTATCATGAATCATCCGGGCTAGCCCACTCCCCCGCAGACGGGGGCGAGGGGACCGGAAATTGACCACCAATTGACGACTGCACCCAATCGGTTGTGAACCCTCACCGCGATCCATCGTCGCGGAATCGCGTGGGCCACGAGACCCATTCGGACTCAAAAACGACTCCCCCCTTTGAGCGGATTTTCACTTCATGTTTCTTGGCATCGAAATCGGCGGTACGAAGTTACAACTGGGCGTTGGCCACGGCGATGGCTCGCCGTTCGTGGCGTTCGAGCGCAGAACGGTGGACATCGCACTTGGGGCCGAGGGAATTCGCGAGCAGATCCGATCCGTGGGGCGCGAGTTGGTTGCGGCCCATCGCATCGAACGGATCGGCTACGGGTTTGGCGGTCCGATCTTGGGGACGCTCGGTGTCGTCCAGACCAGCCATCAGGTTCGAGGTTGGGACAATTTTCCAATCGTGGCTTGGACGCAAGCCGCACTAGGAGCCGCTACTTTTCTCGGCAATGACTGCGACGTGGCGGCTCTGGCCGAAGCGTGCTTCGGTGGCGGGCGAGCGGCGCGAACGGTCTTCTACACAACGGTGGGAACGGGCATCGGCGGCGGCTTGGTGATCGACCGTAAGATTCATGGCACCGACCGACCGGCAGCGGCCGAGATCGGGCATCTGCGGCCGGGGCTCGATGCGACGAGTCCATCCCATACGGTGGAGTCACGGGCGGCAGGCCCTGGGATCGCACTGGCCACGCGCGTGCGACTGATGCACTGGATGGAGCAGAACCCGAACGCCCCCGACGTACTCGATCTCTTGGCGCGCTGTGACGGCCAACTCGAACAACTCGCGACGAAGGAGATCGGTGAAGCCGCCCTCGCAGGCAACCAACTCGCGCGTGACGAATACGCTGCCGCCGCACGCCTCCTCGGCTGGGGACTCGCTCAAGTCCTGACGCTGGTCGCCCCCGAAGTCATCATCGTGGGTGGCGGCGTGTCACTCGTGGGAGAAGCGGTCTTCTTCGCACCATTGCGAGCCGCACTTCAACAGTACGCCTTCCCACCACTCGCCAACTCATATCAGCTGTTGCCTGCCGAATTGGGTGAAAGTGTCGTCGTTCACGGTGCGCTCGCACTCGCTCGACTCAGCGGTTGAGACTGCGCCGGGCAGTACACGACGAGAGACCATTTCTCAAATGTCTGTCACCGGCGACTTACGCGGCCTTCCGCACGACCGCAGGTTCGATGGTGGTCGTGTCGCCATCAATCACATATTGCGCGACGACTCCAGCCAAAGCCTGTCGCGACTCGACCAAGCTGGCATGGACCGCTTTTTCGAGTAGCGCCACGTGTGACTTTACGATGCCGGGCTGAATCGGTTCGCGCTCCGCGCAAAAGATTTTTTCGTGGACCTTCTTCGCGTGCTTCTCGTTGCCGTAAAAAAGCTCCTCGTACATTTTTTCGCCCGGACGCAGGCCGGTGAACGCGATTTCGATGTCATCGGGATAACGTAGTCCGCAGAGCGAAATCATGTCCTTGGCCAGATCGACGATCTTGACCGGTTCTCCCATATCGAGGATCAGCACTTGGCCGGATTCGCCCACGGCTCCCGCTTGCAACACGAGCTGGACCGCTTCGGGAATCGTCATAAAGAAACGGGTCATATCGGGATGAGTGACCGTCAGTGGACCACCTTCCATAATCTGACGACGGAACGTGGGCACAACGCTCCCCGCCGAATTGAGGACGTTGCCAAACCGCACGGTGATAAATTGTGTCTTGGACTGAGTGGCGACGGCTTGCAGATATTTCTCGGCGACGAGCTTCGTCGATCCCATGACACTCGTCGGGCGCACCGCCTTGTCGGTGGAGATCATCACGAACCGTTCGACGCCGAAACGATCGGCCAAATCGACCGCCGATTTCGTGCCGAGCACGTTGTTGCGAATGGCGATCTGCGCGTTGTGCTCCATGAGTGGCACATGCTTGTAAGCAGCCGCATGGAACATCAACTCAGGCAAATGCTGACCGAGAACACGCCCCATCGTCACCTGATCGTTGATGTCGGCAATCACGCAATGCAGTTCAACTCCCACAGTGTCCAGCGACGCAAACTCCTGCTCGACCTGAAACATGCCGAACTCAGAATGATCAACCAGAATCAGTTTCGTCGGTTTGAATCCGATGATCTGGCGGCACAACTCCGAACCAATGCTCCCCGCCGCGCCCGTCACCAAGACCGTGCGATCCGTGATGTAGCTCGCGATCCCTTCCATATCGAGCTGTGTCGGTTCGCGTCGTAACAGGTCAGAGATGGTCACATCGCGTACGCCCAGCTTGACTCGACCATCAACGATTTCATTCAACGCTGGGATGACGTAAGCCTTGAGACCTGCTTCGAGACAAAGTTTGCACAGTTCACGAACCGTCGTTCCCGGAACGCTACTCGGAATGAGCAAGTAGCCCGCCGAGTAACGTTTGGCCATCGAAGCCATTCCCTTGCGAATCGAGATCACCGGGACGCCACCAATCAGCGAGCGTGCTGCCGTTCCCGCAGTGTCGATCAAACCGACGATTTTAAACTCCGGAGCGGAGACTCGAATGGAACGTAACATGCCGATCGACGTTTTCTCGGCGCCGTAGATCAACGCGCGCTTCTTCGCTTGCTGTTCGATCGGATCAATCCGTTCGATCCCCAAACGAATTACCGATCGCAGGACCGATGTCGCCACGACCGTCGCCACCCAATCGATCAGAATGATGGAGCGATGCAACCCGGGGTCAATCGCCCCCATCGCGTTCAAGAGGTAGATGATCGTGGAGGCAATCAACGATACCGTAGCAACGTACACGACATCCGACAACGAGGTGTAACGATGCCGTCGTCGCCATTCGCGGGCTGCAACAAACAGACTGATCTTGATCGCCACCACCATCGGCAACCATGTAATGAACTCTGCCAACGGTTCGCCCGAAATCTGCAAGTCAAAACGCAGACCAAACGCCACTGCAAGACTCAGGGTGTAAAGCACGGCGTAAATCGGAAGAGCGACCAGCAGTCGAGAGTACTTCATGAATCCATTCTCGTCGGGAAGCATCATGCCTAGCGTAGTAACGAAGTCACCACGCCTCCCTGTTGTTGGAAAGCCGCCAAGTAAACTCGATGTCTGACGGAGCGTCGATCAGCACAGAAATGAATCGAATCAGCCGCCTCTCAGCGAATTTGCGCGGCTCTGTAACTGATCCCATAAAGAGTGTCCAGATCAGTCACGACTGTGGTGAGGAGTCCTTCACATCGCATTCGACTCGGATGTTTCGCTCACCGGAGTCTGTCTCAACGACGCGAAGCAACGCTGGTTGACGGTGTTTTGGGCAGTCCGTATAAACCGACCGGCCCTTCGTAACGGCCTTGTTTCAATGAGTTTCGCCTCGTCCAGGATCGCCCTTCACCATGTTGTCCATTCGCCTGCCTGATGGTTCCGTTGTTGAACATCTCGATCATGCCACCGCTTGGGATGTCGCGATGGCCATCAGCCCGAGACTGGCAGCGGCGGCGCTCGGAGCGAAGGTGGGCGAAACCATCATCGACGTGATGCGTCCATTAGCCGAGACCACGACCGAGCGACCGATCTCCGTGCAACTTCTCACCGAGAAGGATGCGGCGTCACTCGGTGTCCTGCGACATTCGTGTGCCCACATCATGGCGCGAGCCGTCATGCGTCTGTGGCCTGGAGTCGAGTTGGCCTTCGGACCAACAACCGGCCACGGCTTCTACTATGACATCTCGTGCGATCACAAAATTTGTGAAGACGACTTCCCGCGCATTGAAGCTGAGATGCAAAAGATCGTCGATGCGGCAGAGCCGTTTGAACGTTTCATTTGCGATCGCGAAGAGGCGTTGAAACTCGTCGATGGCATGTCGCAGAAGCTCAAGGTCGAACACATCAACACTGGGCTGGCGACGCACCCCACCGTCAGCTTCTATCGACAGGGCGAGTTCGTCGATCTCTGCCGTGGCCCGCACGTGCCTGACTCAAAGAAGATCAAAGCCTTCAAACTCCTCTCCGTCGCGGGAGCCTATTGGAAAGGAGACGCCACTGGGAAACAGCTTCAGCGACTGTACGGAACCGCGTGGTTTTCGCAGAAAGATCTCGATGCGTACCTCGACCAGGTGAATGAGGCCAAGCGGCGCGATCACCGGGTACTCGGGAAGCAACTCAACCTGTTCGCGATCAGTCAGGACGTGGGGCAGGGGTTGTGCCTGTGGCTCCCCAAGGGAGCAACGATTCGCTCAGTCCTCGAAGACTTCATCAAGAAGGAGTTGATCGCGCGCGGCTATCAGCCGGTTTACTCGCCGCACATCGGCCGCGTCGAAATGTACGAGATCAGCGGTCACTTCCCCTATTACCGCGATAGTCAGTTCGCGCCACTCTTCGGTCATGAAGGAGGGCAGCTCGTCGACTATTGGATTCGCCGGTTGGATGCTCTCATTCAGGATAGCGTTCCGTTCACGAGTGACGATGAACAGAAGCTGGCATCATCGGCAAAAGTCATGGGTGTAAACCTGTCTGCATTCCCGAGTAGTGCCACCTCCGAAGTCAAAAAGGAATTCCTGCGCACTTGGGAGAAGCAGCAGGAACGCTACCTGCTCAAGCCGATGAATTGCCCGCATCACGTGCAGATTTACAAAGCCCAGCACCGTAGCTATCGAGACCTTCCGGTGAGGCTGGCGGAGTTCGGCACAGTCTATCGTCACGAACAATCGGGTGAACTCAACGGGATGCTGCGCGTGCGCGGCCTCACCCAAGACGACGCTCACTTGTTTGTCACTCCCGAGCAAGTGATGGAAGAATTCAAGTCCACCTTTGAACTGGTGAAGTTCGTATTGGCCAGCGTCGGCCTGACCGACTACCGCGTCCAGTTGTCCTGCCGCGACTCGAAGAACAAGGCCAAATACGTCGGCTCGGATGAAGGCTGGGAGAATGCTCAGAATGCGTTGCGAACGCTCCTGACCGACATGCAAATTCCGTTCATCGAGTGCGAAGGAGAAGCCGCGTTCTATGGGCCGAAGACCGACTTCATGGTTCGCGACTGCATCGGCCGCGAGTGGCAACTCGGCACGGTGCAACTCGACTTTAACCTCCCCGAGCGATT
>JAYTXB010000196.1:0-4944 GCA_043743205.1 Schlesneria sp. | reverse complement strand
GCGAGGAGAGAATCTCATGAGACGCAGAGTCGTGGTGACCGGAATTGGTGCCGTGACCCCCATTGGCAATTCCGTCGATGCCATGTGGGAATCACTTCGAGAAGCGAAGAGTGGGATCGGTTCCATCACGCATTTCGATGCCTCGCATTTTCCAACGAAGTTCGCGGCGGAGGTCAAAGGTTTCGACATCGCCAAGTACGTCGATGATCCCAAGCGATTTGAGTTCTCCGGTTTGAACATTCGTTTCGCCGTTGGAGCCGCCAAGCAGGCGATCGACGATTCGGGCTTGCTCGATGGGAAGCTCGATCCCGCACGGTTCGGCGTCTACTTGGGAGCGGGCGAAGGCCAGCAAGACTTCCAGTTGCTCATGGCGTTGTGTGCGGAGTCGCAGCGTGACGGGCATGTCGATCTCGAACTCTTCACGCGCGGCGGATTGCAACGCCTGCACGCCCAGACCGAATTGGAGCAGGAACCGAACATGCCAGCCGGTCATCTGGCGGGACTGTTCGATGCACAAGGCCCGAATCTCAATTGCCTCACGGCCTGTGCCGCTTCGAGTCAGGCGATTGGTGAGGCAACGGAGCTCATTCGTCGCGGTGACGCCGACGCCATGTTGTCCGGCGGTGCTCACAGCATGATTCATCCGTTTGGTGTGACGGGGTTCAATTTGCTGACGGCACTCTCAACGCACAACTCCAATCCCCAAGGGGCATCGCGACCGTTCGATCGCGATCGCGATGGCTTCGTGTTGGGAGAGGGTGCCGGAATGGTTGTCCTCGAAGAACTCGAACACGCTCTGCAACGCGGGGCACAAATCTACGGTGAGGTCGTGGGCTATGGCTCAACGGCCGATGCCTATCGTATCACCGACATTCATCCCGAAGGTCGCGGCGCGGTCGCCTGCATCCGCATGGCCATGCGAGACGCGAGCCTCAATCCCGAAGACATTCAGTACATCAACGCCCACGGGACCAGTACCGAAGTCAACGACAAGGTCGAGACCTCGGCCATCCGGCAGACGTTCGGTGATGTGGCTTACAAGACGCCGGTCTCCAGCATCAAGAGCATGATGGGACACCTAATCGCCGCCGCAGGGAGTGTCGAAGCGATCACGTGTCTGTTGGCGATCCGCGACGGAGTCCTCCCACCGACGATCAACTACTGCACGCCCGATCCCGACTGCGATCTGGACTACGTTCCGAACGAAGCGCGTGAAGCGCCCGTTCGACGAGCACTCTCCAACAGCTTCGGCTTCGGCGGTCAGAACGTGTCGTTGATCTTCTCTGAGTTCCGAGGCTGATTGGAAAGGGCTGTGTGCAACAGCACCTCCAACGTGAAAAGCCCCCGAACAAGAGCACCGTGTTCTTGTTCGGGGGCTTTCTGTTTTCTCACTCGCACGGCTTCAAATGGAACTCGTGCCTCGCAGATTGCGAATCGCCTCCGAGCGTGTCGGCCATCGCGTTCTGTAAGACAATAGATCGACGATCCGCCATTTCTTCTCGACACGCCAAGAGGCTTGCGGAGCAGGTTTGTGACCACACAAAGGCAAGGCCGTGGTGGGCGGGCTAAGAATCTGACCGACTTTGTGGTTAGCCGGCCTAGTCATCTCCGCGTGTTCCAGACGACTGCTGCGGAAGGGGCAGGCGAGAACATTGAGGTTCGTCGTGGGAGCGGATTCACGTCATCAGCGGGTGTTGGGACGGATCGCGATGAGGGTGAGTCATAGTCCTGCGATCGGTTCGATGAAGAACCACGTGCGGGGACGGTCTGCCACTGTTCCGTTGGTCTCTCTGCCGACAGAGGCGTCGGGCCTTGAGCAGTTTGCGGGACAGAGACCGTGATCGCGGGCATCGTCGGTATCGAGGCTGTCAGCGGCGCACCGTACCCGTAGAAGGGGGCGTAACTGACTTGCGGTGCATAGCCGAATTGCTGCGACAGCATCGGCATATTCATCGCCGTGGGTCCGTGATCGCAGACGTTGCACGAGGAAGCCGCCGCAGTGGAGAACATCATCGGTGCGGAGATGGTCCGCGCGACCATCGGCATCGCCACGGGAACCTGAACGTGTTCGGTGATGTGTTGCACCGTTTGCACAGGGACCATCTGAGTGGAGACCTGTGGCACGCGGCGCGTTACTTGATAAGGGACCGCAATTGTCTTCGCTTGTTGCTGCACTACAGTTTGAGCGACTTGCTTGGTCACGGGCTTGGGAACCCAGACCATCTGATATCCCCCCTCATCGACGGTCACGTTGCGGTAGGTCGTGCTGGGAACGTTCTCGACAACGGTCTCGTTGCGAACGCGCGTCTCCGTTACGTCGCGAAACGTGGTGACCTGTTGCGGACGAAGCTGAGTCTGCACGACGGGCCGAGTCCGAGTTTGAATCTGAGTCTGCACTTGAGTTTGAACGTGCGTTTGAGAGCAACTGCACTGGGCCTGCGGCATTTCGCAGGTCTCGCAACAGTTATGGAACGGCCTCGTGAAGAATTGCGCCTGCGAAACCTGAGGTGCCGTTGCGGCAAACCCAGCACACAAAAGACATCCCCAAAAGGATCGCTGCATGGCACCCACTCCTCAATGACTCGACCGATACGTTGTGAACGACAGGCTCGAGAACGAACCCGACCATCTCATCACTGTTCGGCTCGACATGGCTATCCGCTGCAACAAAAAAGCGAGATGGCTCGAATGGGAAGAGAGTTCATTCCGTCATCTGAGACAGGCCAGCAGATCGTGCCGTGAGTCATCGGCTCTCAGAAGACCAGATTCGTTGTGATGTCACGCATGGTCATCGACAGGACGACACACGGTCCTGGTGTCGCCGGTGAACGGTCACTCACGTCCGACCAGATCGGGGTGACCAAATCGTGAAAACACCACTCTTCTTGATATTGCGACCGTGAACCGCGAAGCTCCCACGTGCCCGAGTCCGTTTGGCACGATATCCGCTACGATTGCCGATCGAGCAATCTTGCTCGAGAAGTGCCCGGCTCACAGGAAGGGGTGAATGATGAACACGTGGAAAAACAAGCGATTGGTGTGTGGGTGTCTGCTGGTGGGCTTAATGTCCGCTGGCGTCGTGGCGATGGCAAAGGACAAAGAAAAAGAGAAGCCTGCACGTGAGCAGCCTGCCGCAAGAGCGACTCCTGCTGCTGGTCGTGCCGAATCAAACAACAACAATCGCGGTGGCAACTCCAACGTAGGCGAGCAACCTCGGCAACGCCCCGAGCCTGCCCCACGATCTGAACCCCCCCGCGCCGAACGTCGCAACGATTCGCCCCCACCGGTCAATCGGGCTGCTACGCAACCTAACGTTGGCAACGGACCTGCTCGCCGCGACGACTCACCGCGCGGCAATGCTGGTGGTCCAACAGAACCTCGCAATACCGGTCGTGATCGGAGCCCGATCAATGCGGGCAACCAATTCCCGAACGGAAACGGCGGCGGCATTCAACCGGCGGCGGGGACGAACAATGATAAAAACAAAGCCGAGCAACGTCGCGACGAGCGTCGTGAAGAACCCAAGCCACGACCGGGAGCGGGACAACCGGGTGGTGGACAACCCGGCGGCAACAACGTTCCCAAAGTGGGGGGCAACGCAGGGAGCAACAACGTTCCGAATATTCCCAGAGCGGGCGGTGGGAATCCCGGTAATAACCCACCCACCATCCCGGTGATTCCCGGTGTAGGAGGCGCGGACAACAACAACAAAGCTCGTGACCGCCGTGAAGAGAACGAGAAAAACCGAGACCGAAACAACCCTCCTAAGAATGAGCCTGGGCGGCCAAACACGGTCCCTGGAACAACTCCCAAAACCGGTTCGCCTCAAGTGACGATCCCTGGCCAGCCCGGTGTGGGTGGGACCAACGCGAAAGGGCGAGATCGTCGCGATGACAACGACAAGAACCCGCTTCCCAACAAGAACACGCTTCCCAAGCTGGACGTTGGTCGGAATGGTGTCGATCCCAAGGGAGGCGACCGGCTCAAGAACTCGCCACCGCTGATTGGCAATGGCACGGTCATCGGCAAAGACGCACATCGTCCGCGACCAACCCCAGTCCGGGTTGAGAAGAACGGGCACGCACCGAAGCTCGACCTGCAAAAACCCGTCGTGCGCGACGTGAAGCCCGAGATCAACGACAAGCTCGTCAAGCTGCGTGAGACCAAAGACCAAAAAGAGTTTCACAAGCAACTCAAGGAATTGCAGGGAATGCCCGACGCGAAGGCGAATTCGCGATTGGCGGGTGTGAAGCTCGATCGTGTGAGTGGCGTCTACCAAGATCGGATCGAGAAGCACGACTTCCAACACTTGCAGGACTCGAATGTGGGACGCCGGATCAACCTCGATCGCCAGTTCCAACTGCATCGTCACGGAGACCTCTCGCGCCAGATGAATCTTGGCCCCGCGCTGATTCAGGCGGGTGGCTGGAGCCATCGCCATCACGGCGTCGTGGTCTCGTCATTCACGACCTCGTCGTTCAGTTGTTGGTATGCGGGCGGTGGCTATTACCCGACTTATT
The DNA here is from genome assembly GCA_043743205.1 of Schlesneria sp. GTDB lineage: Bacteria > Planctomycetota > Planctomycetia > Planctomycetales > Planctomycetaceae > Schlesneria. The sequence goes on along the minus strand of JAYTXB010000196.1, from coordinate 424 downwards.
GCTGGTGCCCGCGCTGGACGCCGTGGGTCGATTGGTGTTGGTGGGATTCCTGCTTGCCGATCTACGATCCTCGTCCGATCTATTGCCGACCGATCGTTTACAACCCGTGCCCGACATGGGTCGTCTATGACTATCCCGTCTGGCAGCCGCTGCCTGTTGTGACCTGCGGAACTTGGATTGATGTTCCTCCCGTGGTCTACGATTCCGGGACGGACCTGCAACTGTTGGCGACGCGCTTCGTGGACAACGGCCATCCCGATCAGAACCTCGGGCCGCGCTATCGAGTCTGGTTGCGAAACAACGGGCCGCTGTCGACGACGGTCCCGTTCAACGTGCTGTTGGTCGCGGGGAACGATCTTGTCCCCTCGGTCGATCTGCCTCAAGCGGGTGCCATCGTGAACGGCATTGATGCGGGTGAGATTCA
>JAYTXB010000195.1:0-8710 GCA_043743205.1 Schlesneria sp. | reverse complement strand
GTTCGCTCGCGCGGCCCAAGCCGAACACCGCATCGAAGAATGCTTCCGCCGTGCCAAGAGCGAAGCGGGCTTGGCCGACTACGAAGTCCGCCACTGGCGCGGCTGGCATCACCACCAAACGCTGTCGCTGATCGCGACGTGGTTCCTCGTCACGGAATCGCGACGGGGAAAAAAAATGGACCCCGGCGATCACGCTCCCGCAAATCCGCCAAGGCATCGCCCAGATCCTCCACCGCGCGTGCGGATGCGATACGCCCACCCGCATCCAACACGACTGCCAACGCCGTCTACAACGTAACGAACTCGCCCGCACCTCCCACTGGAAACAACGCAACAGACTGGCCCCGTTGAACATCAACAAACGGCAAAACTAAGACAGTCGAACTACCAACCCGAAGCGTGAGCGAGGAACCGCAGTCCGCGTCCCTCACTAGTGCTTCGGGTTGGTGCGTTGATGAGGGACAGGGACGCAATGATTTCCCAAATTCCAATGAGTCGTCTAGCCGCGCGGGCAAAGCTGAGACACTGGCGAGCCGCATGCCGTCAGGCTGCGGGTTCTTGATCGCCGCAGGAAACCCGTGGCCTCACGGCACACGGCTCGCTTTAAACATCTCACTCATGGCCGTGCGAGGTATTAAGCGACGATTTGTTCTGGGCCAAAGTACGGTGTTCTCTGTTTCGAGAACCTTGCTCCACGACGAAACTCGTGGCTGACACGAGCGAAGTGGCCGCTTTACAATCCTCGCCACTCCGCCACCTCGGAGCCTGACAAACGTCAGCCCGCAACACGTTGGACGAGGAAACTTGCCGGAAAGGCAACGGCTCTCTTTCACGTCACCAAACCTTCACTTCGGGTTTTCGACATGACGCACGACACCGTTGGCCGACCGATGGAAATTCTGCTCGTCGAAGACAGCCTGACCTTTGCGCGACTGGCAATCGGTGCGCTCAAGCATGGTCGCGTGCAGCACCGGCTGACTTGGTTGACCGACGGAGCCGAAGCCTGGCAGTTCCTGCAACGTGAGGGGGCCTACACGCAAGCACCGCGCCCCGACCTGTTGTTGCTCGATTTGAAGCTGCCGGGAATGGATGGCACTGAGTTGTTGGCCCGGCTACGGGCCGACCCCTCGCTCAGACGAGTCCCAGTGATCGTGATGACGGGTGAGGGCGATTCATTGGGTGAGCACGAACTCCCCGTCGAAGCGTTCCTGACCAAGCCGCTCGCGTTCGACAAGTTCATCGACATCGTGAGGCAACTCTCGGCCTTCTGGCAGGCAGACATGGTCGTCCCCACTCAAGCCGCCAGTCTGCCGAAGGTCGAAGACATCGAGCTGGTCTGAAGTGACTGTGATCGAAACTTGGTCATCGTTGGAATGCCAACGGCGCGGCGATTACGATCCGCTCCGGTCGTTGCCGCGTGGTTCGACCTTATTTGTGACACTTGTGGGAATCGCTCGCCATGCTGCACGTTGAATCGTCTCGCTCACGTTGGACCAGCCGGTTGTTTGTCTTCGGAATCACGTTGGCGATCGGTTCGCTGGCGGTCAGTAAGGAGTGGGTCAGCGGCATCGTCTGGCCCGAGCCGGCAGTGATCGAACCCGGCCCCATCGGCGGTCCTCCTTCCGATGCCATCGTCCTGTTCAACGGAACCGACATGTCGCAGTGGCAGAATGGCGACGCCTGGTTGGTGCAAGACGGTTATTGCTCACCACGCAAGGGAGACGTTCATACGAAGGCTTCGTTCAGCGACTGTCAGTTGCACATTGAATGGGCGACGCCGGAACAGGTCTCGGGAAGCGGTCAGGGGCGAGGCAACAGCGGCGTCTTCTTGGGCAACCGGTATGAGGTCCAAGTTCTCGACTCCTTCGAGAACAAGACGTACTTCGATGGGCAGGCAGGCTCGCTCTACAAGACCAGCCCGCCACTCGTAAACGCCTGCCGCAAGCCGGGCGAATGGCAGACGTACGACATCATCTACGCCGCGCCCCGCTTCAACGAGCACGGCACCCTCGTGAAGCCGGGCTACATCACGGTGCTGCACAACGGCGTGCTTGTGCAGAATCACACCGAGTTACTCGGCGACACTGTCTTTGAACACCCGCCGTCCTATCACGCGCACGGAGCCGCTCCCATCCGCTTGCAGTTCCACGGCAACCCGATCCGCTTCCGAAACATCTGGCTGCGCGAGTTGCAGGAGCAGCAGCCACAGCGTCCCGAGTGACACGAGGGCGGAGCGACAAGACATCGGACGGAACGGTCACGCGGCCTGCGATTGCTGGGGCCGGTTGGCCCACGCGATCCAGTTGGTGACTTCAGCCAACTCGGGGTGTTCTCCCCCTCGCAGAATGCGTTCGCCAGCCGGACTGGTTACGAACCCCTCGACCTTCTTGAGCAGCGCTGCGGCGTCAGAGGTCGCCAGTTCACCGCGATGGCTGATGCCGCAGGCCGTCAGAATCTGCGCGTCGTGTCCACGGAGGTTGGGCACGTCGCAGCAGAGGTCCGCCTGCATCTGCCAAGTCAGGATCGTGCTGGAATCGATGTGCCGTTCACCGAGCAACTTCGCCAATTTGTCGGGGTCGGTCGATAGCAAGTGGCCGACCGTGTGAACTCCGTGCAGTTCCAGCAACGCTGCGGTCTTCGCTCCGATTGACGGAGCTTTCTCAACGGGCATCTCGACGGTGAGGTAATAGCGCAACGCTGTCTCTGACGCGCGCGAAGCATCCGTGACGCGACTCTTGATCTCGGCCACGCGAGCAACCTTGGTCTCCGGAGCTGCGTCATGAACCGGTTTCGTGGCGGGGCGAACGGGCTGCATGGCCGATGGGATTGATGAAGGTTTGCTCGGTGCAGTCTGATTCGATGCAGTCTCACGCGGCGCGGGCTGAATCAGCACCGTCTGCCGCGAGGCAGGAGGTTTCGCCGTGGGGCGAGGCCGCGCGGGAGCACCGATCCCGTGCGCGGCTCCGACCGGACGCGGTTCCTCTTCATCGAGTTGAGTCAGCGGGATCTTCCGCACTTCTTCGGCGTGAGCTTTTCGAATCGTGAAGTCATCGTCACTCAACGTCTCGATCACTTTGCCGGTCGCTTCAAACTCGCGGAACGTCGCTTCAACGATGGACCGTTCTTTCGAGTCCTTCAATTTCTTCGTGATCCAGAAGAGCGGAATGGTCAGCTTGGCCATCACGCCGAGCAGCGTGATGTTGGTTGCGGGGAGAGTGACATTCGCTTCGGCGAAGGCTCGCTCCATGATGCGGGCGTATCCGACAACCGCGTGTCCGATCAACTTTGCGAGGCGGTCCTTCATCTCTTGATCGAGACCCGTGGGCGGATCCTTCACCCCCTTCTTCAGGTCGTAGTGGTCGATGCACACTTCGTAGTGCGGATTGGCTTGATCGGCTCCCGCGACGACCATCTTCGCCAGCCAATCGTCTCCTGTTGGAACAGTCACCACCGGCCAGCCACCGAGGTCCGCTGCGAGGATGTCAGTCAACTCACGATACGCGCAGGCAATGCTCCACTCGGCTGCGCGATGCACGATCCCTTCGGCCTCACACTGTCCCGTGTGAAACGGCTGAATCGGGTCGGTGTAGTAATGACTGAGGACGCCAGCCGCATAAATCGCGTCGCTCCACTTCTTCGTTCGCAGGGCTTCGACCGTTCGTCCGTACCACAACTGAGTCGCCGCGATGGCTCCGCCCCAGTAGTTGTCGCGCACGTGCAGCACATGGTTGCGAAAGTCCTTGAACTTGTTGTCGGGAGCCTTCGAGCCATCCAAGTAAATGTCGATGTGCGCGAGACACAGGTTCCGCCAGTTCTCGGCCGTGTCGCCTTGAATCTGATGCAGCGCATCGAGCGCGAGCTTGTGATGGGTGCTGGAACACTTCCAAGCGAACAGCACATTGAAAAGTGTCGAGGGCATGAGCGAGGGCCTCGCAAAACGGCGGTCACGACGACGGTCTGAACATGAAGGAGACGAGTGAACACCCGTCCCCAATTCACGCAGCTTCAGTTTGAAGGACTCGAAAATCTCGCAGGAGACTTGAAGCGTCTCAAGATCGAGTCCCCGGCTGCGCAGCAGAATCGTTCCATTCCGCAGGACTGACATAGGTTCTCAATCGCCCATCGGCAACTCCTGCCGATACTCGATTTGAAGTGGCTTGAGAACCGATGACACCAGAACGCGGCATCACACGCTGGCGTTCCTGTCTCTCACGCGCGGTGCTTCATCGAGTCGGACCATGCCACAGACGTACATCCTGCATGATGCTCACGACAGTCGCGATCTGTGCGATCGGATTCATCTCGTGCTGTCGCACGCACCACACCTCATCGGCCGACCGATCCACGTCGAAGTCGTCGATCGTGAGGTGCTGCTGACGGGAACGGTTCGCAGCTACTTCCAAAAGCAGATGGCTCAAGAAAGCCTGCGCCATGTGCTTGGTCTCGGCATGATCCGCAACCAGCTCGCCGTGACAGCCAGTGTTGAGAAGTCGCGTTGAAGTTCGATTGGTTGTCTCCTTTAGTCCCGTCGCTCCGCCGACGGGACAGCGCTGTACCGAACACAGAACTACGTCGCTTCGACCATCAGGATTGGATCGACGTTCCCGGTCTTGTCGAAGCGGCCGACGACCGTTTCATTACGAGTGTGATGCCCTAAGACTGCGCGCGATTCGCCCGTCTCCTTCAAGCTGCGGAAGACGAGGAGTTGCAGATCCCCCACCTTCAAACGATGACCGGCGGCGATGTCTGGCGTGACGACGCGCCCCGCTTCTGTCACGGTGAGTGACCTCCACTGCGCATCGGCTCGCGTTCGATCGGGATGCCAGTCAATGAGGATCGGCGCGAAGAGACCCTCACCCTGCGCGACCTGTTTCAGCGACAGTCGCTCCGCCGTAGCGGTGAACTCGTGTGCCGAACTTTGAACGCGATCCTGAGCCAAGGCCAGCGGAAAGACACGCGCCTTCAAACCGCGCATGGTCAGTTGGGCCTCGCGCGTGGGTGTGTCGAGCCGCACAATGATGTCTTCGGCAAGAGGCAGCGTCGCGTGGTAATCGATCCGTCCGCTTGGAACTCCCGAGACCGAATCGGCCAGCAACAGAAAGTGATCGGTGCGCGAGAGCATGATGATCCGCTCGACCCGAATTTTTCCCGGCCCGCTCATTTGAAGCTCGATGTAGTCGGCATCGGGGTCACTCTGCCAGCAGACGCACGACCACTCCGACGCGAGTTCCACCACCGCATCACCCAGTTGTAGGTTGAGTGTCCAATCTCCGTGCAACAAGGGCTTGCCCGAGCTGGTCACGTCGATCTGAGGAAACTGACGGTGATGAGCCACCGCCACACTGTCCGCTTGTACCGACCAATCGCTGCGCAACAGCGCGAACCGTGCCCAGTCGGACTGGTTCGAGGGCATCGTCATGACGCCATCGTTACGAACGCGCCGAGCAGGCTGACCGGCGATCACGCGTTTGACCGATTGCAGATAGCCGCCTTCGGGACTGATGGCGGGAAGATCGAACATCTCTGCCGCCGCAACCAGGACGGGAACGGGATCGCACCCTTTGCCGATCGACAGCGTCGCCTTGCCATCGGGACGACACAACGGGATCGCGCGTTCCACCACAGATCGCAGTAACTCTTCTTGGTCGTCCGTCCACAGCTTCACATCAAACCGCCGCGCAACCAACGTCGCTCGAATCAGCGGTGCGAGCCACAGCGGCAACCGCTCTAGCAGCTCCGCGCGCGGTGTTCCGTCAGTGTCCGCGTTCTCACTGAGAGTTCTGGCAAGCGACTTACGTCCCTGTTTGACGAGTTCGGCTGCCCCAGCCACGTCACTGAACAGTACCCCCGCCACAAACGGGACTTCACCGCGCTCAATCAATTGGACATCCGCCGGAATTGTCGGATCGTGATCGTCATCGCCCGGCGTCGTCCGCATCCGGCGTGACACCTGCGACAGTGTGTGTCTCCACAACTTCCACAACTGCTCGGGACGCAGGCGTGCTCCGGTCAGAGCCAGCACTTCGAGTGCTGCCACCAGTCCGAAGACTGATCCCTGCTCCAGTTCTTCGTCGTCCTCTTCGGCCAGCCACCGAATGAGCGGCTCGACACGTTGAGCCAACGTTTTGGGAGCCTTGTTCGTCGCACGCTTCTCTCCCGAGCGTGCCTTTCCTGACGAACCACCCACCTTCAACAGCAACTTCCCCAGATCGACTTCTTCCGGAAACGCCGCCAGCGACCACAGTGTTCGTGCTCCACAACCTAACGCCGATTCACGCCCTGTCGCCTGCGGTTGAAATGCGGCTTGCAACGCGACTCGCACTTTCGCCAGATCGGCTTCAGCGGCGGCAGCCTTCAGCGCGGGATCGACGCCTCGCTCCCACGTCAGCCTTTTCAAAATCTCGACAGAGGTCAACGCCGAAACATCGACGGTGCAGCCACATAGACTGATCGGCAATGACTTCGATTCAGATTTGGATTCGGGCGCTGACGCCCCAGCGACGGCGGACACGGAACTGGATTTGGCGGCCGAACGGGAATTGGCAACGGACATCGTGATCTCGTAAAGACGACACTCGAACCGGCTTCTTGCCGACACGGTGCGAAGAGAAATTCGCGAGGCTCCGCCTCAAGTCGGCAGCAGAGTAGCCAGCCACGGTTGAATTGCAACGCGGGCGGCTCGCGAACGACTTTATCGCAGAAAACGGAGGCAAACGGGTGTTTCAGAACGTGCGCCGGACTGCGAAGTCGGCGATTTCGGACAGGACGCGTTTGGCCGCCGTGTTGGGCAGGATCTGAAGTTGGCTACGGGCGGCTTGCGCGAGGTTTTGAGCGCGACGGCGGGTGTACTCGAACGCATCACTGCGTTCAAAATACGACGCGAGGCGGCTGCGTGTGGAAGCATCCGGTTGAGCCAGCAGATGACGAATCTCAGTCGCGTCGAGTGCCGAGGCCGTGGCCAGCAAGCGAATCAGTGGGAGCGTCAACTTCTGCTGGCCGAGATCACTGCCCAACGTCTTGCCTGTTTTTTCCTCGCTCCCCAGTAAGTCGAGAACATCGTCGGCGATCTGAAAGGCCAGCCCGAGCGACCGACCGTACTGCTCCAGCGCCACGATCGTGGCCTCGCCCGCGTTGGCAAAATGGGCACCGAGCTGACCACACAACGCCGTCAGTTCCGCCGTCTTGCCGTTGATGATCTGGAAGTACGCCGCTTCGGTCAGATCCAGATTGCCGCGTTCTTTGATCTGAGACAACTCGCCCACACAGACAATATTCGTCGAGTGGCCGATGCACCGACAGCCGTAGGTCGTCGGCAGACTGCTCGCCAGATGAAACGCATGAGTGAAGAGGTAGTCACCAAACAACACGCTCGTCTCATTGTTCCAGCGCGCGTTGACGGTCGCGACGTGATGCCGCGTCTCGGCCTCATCCAAAACGTCATCGTGGACGAGCGTCGCGAGGTGGATCATTTCCACAACCGCCGCGAGTACTTTGTGCTCGTGCGTGATCCCACCACAAGCCTTCGCCGTCAGGAGCAGCAACATTGGCCGCAAACGCTTGCCTCGAAAGCGGGTCGAGTGCTGCAGGAGATCGCTGACATAGGGATGCTCGTTGCGCAGCTCTTCCAGCAACGCTTGTTCGGCTTCGCGCAGTTCGCTCCCGATGATCTGTTCGACCGCCAAAAACACGCTGGCCCCTGCGTCCGATGGCTCACGCTCACCCGACAGCCCCTTTGTTTCGAGGTTGCCAGCCGCGATCGTTCCCTCCACGACTGAAGGGAACACCGCTTCGCCCGTTGCTGAATTTGACATGCCGCACCGTTTTTGAAGTGAACTTCATCGGAAGTGAACAACCCCGCAAATTGTCATCGGGTGATTAACCGCAGTCAGTCGAGTGGAATTAACAGCCCGTTGAAAAAGTCACCCGCAGCGTAAGTTTATGAGTTGCGTATTTTGAGTCGCGAGGCGACGACAGCGAATCGCCTTGGGCGGCAGCCCAAGGATTCCAACAAAATTCGGAGATCAGCGCCGCTTCGCAACTCAACGATCTGCGCAACATCTCCAATCGCAAACGAGGAACGGTGGCGCTGCTAAACGTTTGAGAGACTCGTCGTCACGGACCAGCCGACGCTCCGTGATGAGTTGATAGTGCCGCGCGGCATTGACCGATTCGTTCCGCAGCCGCAACTGTTCGAGCTGGTCGGCATGTTCGGTCATCTGCGCGAGGTACACCTCGCGATGAAGTGCTGGACCGTGAAGCTGGTCTTCCACTGAAGTTCATTCGACTGACACCCATTTTGACGGCAGCCATTGGACTCGTGCGGAACCGACGAATTTCGGTGAACGGTCGGAGGATCGTTCGTTCCTGAGGCTGCTCGCGGCGCGCGGTTCGGCGGGGTAGACTCTTTTCCGTGCATGACAGCTTGCCTGCCGTTCGATGAAGGTTGCTGAACAGACTCCGTTGGTCAGTCTGCTGAGCGAGTCACGAGCATCGGCGGCATCCGCCGGAGTAGCGCCCTGCGTGATGGTTGCCAACTCCGCGTGAACACAACATTGAGACAGGGTTGGTTGCTGAGCCGCTGGATTTGAATCACTGCTGAAGTCGAACACTGTTGAATCAGCCACGGGAATTCCAAATGAAGAATCGCCACGTTTCTCGACGGACTGTGTTGCAGGGCCTGAGTACCGCCATCGCGTTGCCGTGGTTGGAA
>JAYTXB010000194.1:0-5442 GCA_043743205.1 Schlesneria sp. | reverse complement strand
TCGCCCAACGCCACGGGTAAGCCGACCGGACAAGCGGCGCGAACTACGACGGACGTTCCTATCGGGTGGCGGTTTGAACTGCCAGAAACCCGCCGCTTGTCCGGGTCGGCTTGACCCGCTTGTTGGGCGATCGCTTTGGTTTTTGTTCTTGTCTTTGCTTCTGGTTTGGTCTTGACTGTCTCTGATATTGGCAGAGTCATTGCCAAATCCGGGCAAAAAGCACAATCACTATCGCCACCGTTTGGTAAGCTGCCATGAGGCAGACGATCAGGAAAGGAACGATTAAGATATTTGCCCATGTTTCATTCGTCGTGTTATGCGTTGGCCCCGGACCGATTATGCTTCCGATGATCAGCATGAGAAAGAAAGCGAGCGCAAGTGAGATGCACAATCGCTTGAAGCGCTTGCCGAATGTCACCGGTGGACGCGGGGTGGACGACCAAGGCGAACTCGTCGTGTGCCGCAATTCGATGATTCGTTTGCGGTTGATGATGGCGGTGATGAGGCCAAGAACCGCTGCCAGGAATCCAAATACTTCCATCGGTGTTGCCCTCAATGATGGCGCAGCGGGTTTGCTCTACGCTATTTGTTATTCCGCACTTGCAGCCTAAAAAGTGCCGCTAGTGACATCCAATATCACTCCTTAAAATTAAACCCTTCCGGTGGATTCTTCTTCAGCCAAGAGTGACTCCGTTTGCTCGACACGAGAGGTATGACGTTCCTCCTGTCTTTGGTGGTCTTCCAATTATGCACTTCAGCAAGCGTTTCCCGCCCGGTGAGGGGATCTTGAACTTGACCATCGTTCTCATCACAGGGGTATGCCTGTTGGGCAATCGTCCGCATCTCACTGAGGTCATCATCTATGTTGCAAATCATTTCAACACAGTATCGCTTCGGCACAATCTCCGGAGCGCTCACCCATCCCTTGTCGGAACGCTGTGAGTCAAACCAGAGATTCTGATCGAAGTTGCATATAACACTAAAGGCATCACCACTAGAAGCCATTTTGGAGTACCAGTATGTACCCTTGGACGATTGGATAATCGTCCGTCCATCTTTCGTCTCTTTGCATGAAACAATCCAAGCTTGTCCCGTCATTACCGGGAGAACATTGTTGATCTTCTTGGTGCCGTCGAGTTTGCCGAACGACATGTAAATCCTGTTCCAACTGCCATCCTCTTTGTCCAGCCGATCCCAAGTCCATTCCTTGGATTGCAACCTCCGAAGATCCTCCTGGCCAAGTGCGATCTGTGAAACTAGAAATAGTACCGTACAGCAGAGGAACGTCTTCATCATTGACTCCAGTGAAAGGTGAGGTGGAGCGGCTGGGTGGTCGATGCGACTGACTTGTGGCTGATTGCGGTTCTGGGGTTCGAGCCGCCCAACAGTGAATTGAGCCGCACGCTGCCTATCTCGGCTGAGCGTTCAATGCGGTTCTAATTTTCACGTGACGCAAAATGCCGCGTGGCAAACGGTTTGTCAAGAATCTCGCGGTGGACTTTGTTGCGTTCCGTACTGTGATAGGCCGAGTGCAGCCTATCTCTGATATCCGCGCAGGTACGGACTGATGCGATGGCAGTCGCTGGAATTGGTCTGGGAACAAACCGAAGTTTGGGACTACGTCACCGGAAGAACACGAACGTCACGGCCACGAAGATCGGGATCAGGATTCCGCACGAGTAGGCCATGTAGCCGAAGAAGCCGGGCATTTTTACGTTGTTCTCTTCGGCGATTGCCTTGACCATGAAGTTGGGGCCGTTGCCGATGTAGGTGTTGGCTCCCATGAAGACCGCGCCGCAACTGATTGCGGCGAGGATGTGAGCCGCTCCCGAAGCGGCGGGGAGTGCGAGGAACTCGGCGAGGTACTTGCCGTCCTCGGTGTTGACGTTGTGAATCCCGCAGGCGGTCACGGCGAACGTCAGGTAGGTCGGAGCGTTGTCGAGGAAACTCGACAGAATGCCTGTCCACCAGAAGAACTGCGCGGGGGACTCGATGCCGAGGCTCTTGCCATGCACGTTCAGCATCGCCAGCGCCGGGATCATCGTGGCGAAGATGCCCGCGAACAGCACGGCCACTTCGATGATCGGCCCAAACCCGAAGCGATTCTTTTCGCGAATCGACTTCGTGGTGAGCAGGTAGCAAACGACAGTGACCAGCGCCATCAGGCCCTCTTGCACGCCGTAGGGCCACTCACCCGCCTTGCCCCACGACAAGACGCTGTTGAGGGCCGTCGCTCCGTAAGCCTGACCCGCGCAGTAAATCACCGCCACGATTCCGGCGAGACCCGCAAAGTTGTGCAGCCCTTCCAGCCCGAAACGCTCGGATGAGACCGGCGTTTCCAACGCTTCTTCTTCAGCCGGAGTGCGAGCTTCGCGATGAATGGCGATCGAATCCCAGATGTAGAACACAACGAGCAACGTGCCGTTGACGAACGCCCACTCCTTCCAAAGCCGCAGCGTCCACTCGAACGGCACGCCCTTCAGGAACCCAAGAAACAACGGCGGATCACCGAGCGGCGTCAGCAAGCCGCCACAGTTCGAGACCACGAAGATGAAGAACACAACGACGTGCGCGACGCGGCTGCGTTTTTCGTTGGCTCTGAGCAGCGGACGAATCAGCAGCATCGAGGCTCCCGTCGTCCCGACGAAGCTCGCCACGCAGGCTCCCAGCGCGAGGAACAGCGTGTTGACCAGCGGCGAGCCATTCAATGAGCCTCGCACATAGACGCCGCCGCTGATGACGAACAGCGAACCGAGCAGCATTAGGAACGAACCATATTCCTTGGCGGCGTGCTCCAGCGCGTGCGCCCCCGCGCCGCCAAACGACAGCAGATACAGCACGACCGGAACGCCGAGTCCCGCTGCGATGATCCCCTTGTTCCGGTTATGTTCCCACCAGTGAGGGTTGGCGAGCGGGAAGATAGCGACGCACAACAGCAGCAATGCGAACGGAGCGACCGAGACGGGCGAGATCAGTTCCCCCAGCTTCGGCCCGTGCCCGTGAGCGACTTGCGTCTGAGCGGCTTCAGCAGCCGCAGGCTCTTGAGCGTGAACCTGTGTCACGGCAACCAACATACCGATCGAACAAACAAACAATGCCACGCAGGGCGACAGGCGGTTCACGAGTGGAGTTCCTTGAAGGCGGGAGCTTCGGCGAGCGGACGCCATTCAATCCGAAGCCCCGACCAAAGTCGAGCGCCGCACCAGCGTGCGTCCAACTTGGCCTAGTGCCGCAAAAAAACGAATGGCAGAAAGATTGGGGGTAGAAAAATCAAATCGAGAACGAGGCGGTCAATACGACTTTCCAAGAGGGTTCGCCTTCCATTTTTCTACCCTCAATCTTTCTGCCATTCGCTTTCTGCACGGTGTTCTATACCTCGCGCGGTCACGAATGAGGCCTTTGCGAGCCGCACGCCGTAAGGCTGCGGGTTCTTGATCGCCGCAGTAAACCCGCAGCCTTACGGCATGCGGCTCGCCTAAAACACTTCACTCGTCGCCGCGCGAGGTATAAGAAAGGGATCGCTGTCCCTCGCCAAATCCGTTTCTCATGAAACACCCAGCGCACGCCAAGCCGCAGGCCAATCGCTGGCTACTGTCATCGGCTCCTTCGTCGTCGGGTGAGCGAACGTCAGCGAGGCCGCATGGAGCGCGATGAATCCTTCCACGCGGGTCTTGGCACCGTACTTGACATCGCCCACGATCGGCCAGCCGCGCGAGGAGAGCTGCACGCGAATCTGATGGCTGCGACCGGTCTGCGGCAAAATCTTTACCAACGTAAACCGGCCCAGCTTTTGAAGGCGTTTGTAAGCCAGCTCGCAATCTTGGCCGTCCTCTTCGTCATCGACGACCGACACAACGTTGCGAGCGCGATCCTTGTTGAGCCGGTCATGCAACACGCCTGCGCTCGGAGAGACGATCCCTTCCACGAGTGCGAGATACGTCTTCTCAACGCTGCGGACGCGGAACTGTTCGGAGAGTCTCGACGCTCCCTTGCTCGTGCGTGCGAAGAGGACGACACCCGAGACCGGTCGGTCCAACCGATGGACCACACCGACGAAGACGTTGCCCGGCTTGTTGTACTTCCGCGCGAGATAGTCCTTCGCGGCATCGACCAGCGTCGGTTCACCCGTGTGATCGCCCATCGTGAGCAACCCGGCAGGCTTCTCAACGGCAAGGCAATGATTGTCCTCGAACAGGACGCGCAGCGGGGGTGTCACGAACCGGACCTTTCACAAAATGTCACAGGCTCAATCAGGAGGGTGAACCAAGTGCAGTAGGGTGCGTGGAGTCTTCGGAACGCACCGTCACGCTGTTCAGAAAGGTGTGTTCCGAAGACTTCACACACCCTACGACTAGGCGAAGAACCCTTATACCGCACGCGGCCATGAGTGAGATGTTTTCAGGCGAGCCGTGTGCCGTGAGGCCACGGGTTTCCGGCGGCGATCAAGAACCCGCAGCCTCACGGCATGCGGCTCGCCAGTGTCTCCGCTTTGGCCGCGTGAGGTATAGATTATTACCGCCAGTTGTTGATGCGCCGGTCCTTGGTATGCTCGCTGCGGCAATCAAGGCGATGCTGTTCAATCACAGTGTTTTTCGATCACCATGTTGTCGCAGGCCAATCTATCACGAAGGAGTTTCCGATGCGCATCGTTCCGTTGGGAGTCACCGTCATGCTGAGTCTCGTAGTGTCGGTCGCGCGGGCCGACATTGAATCGGGACCGAATGTCGGAACAGCGGTGACAACATTGAAGGTCTTCGCGGCGACGGGAGATCACGCGGGGAAGGAGATCGACTTCGCGATGGAGCGCGGCGCGAAGCCGACCGTGTACGTGTTCATTCCGTATGACCGGTTTGATCGCCCGCTGGCTCGATTGTTGAAGACGCTCGAAAAATCGGTGATCGAGGCGGGCCATGACGCGACTGTCGTGACGGTGTTCCTCGCCGATGACCCAGCGGCCGCAAAGGATCGCCTGCCGCGAGTCCAGATGTCGTTGCAGTTCACCTCGAACCCACTGGTCATCTTCCCGAGCATGAAGCAGGGACCGGAAGGTTGGCAGGTAAACACCGACGCCCAAGTCACGGCCCTCGTCGTGAAGGACTCGAAAGTCGCGGCGAAGTTCGGCTACCGCTCCGCCAACGAAACCGTTGCGCCCGAAATCGTCGATGCACTCAAGAAGGTGATCGGGAAGTGAAGGCCAACTCTGCGCCCGAGTCTCGTTCCCAAGCTCCCGCTTGGGAACGCACGCCGAACAAGCTCCAGCTTGGCGTCCCCTGACTCCAGCCCTCTTCATCCCACATGTTGCTTGAGCAGCTTCATGAACTCGCGAAAGAGTGGGGTGTTGTCGTGCCAGGTGCGACCGCTCACGAGGTTGCCATCGACGACGACGGGTTGATCGACGTAGTGGCCACCGAATGACGTGATGTCGATGGCACACTTGGCCAC
>JAYTXB010000193.1:0-8800 GCA_043743205.1 Schlesneria sp. | reverse complement strand
ATCCTCGTGCTGCTGCAGTGGAATCAAGCCGACGATGCACGGTCGGCGGAATGCCATGCGTCGCTGTTGGCGATCTTGGCGGGAGTCAACTTCGTCGCGCTGGCCAACGATCTCGTCGGCCTGTTCGTGGCGTTGGAACTCGTCAGCATCCCGACCTACTTGTTCCTACTCATGCCTCGGCGAGACGCTCCGGCTCAAGAGGCGACTCTGAAATACTTCCTGCTCAGCATCCTCTCGTCGGCCATCGTGCTGTTTGGCCTGAGCTATTTGTACGGTGCGACGGGAACGACAAACCTGATGGCCATTCACCAAGCATTTGCGGGGGGACGAACGCTGCCACACAGTCCTTTGGTGGCCGTCGCCACGGTGATGTTGATCGCGGGACTTGGTTTCCGACTGACAGCCGTTCCGTTTCACTTCTATGCTCCGGATGTCTTTCAAGGGGCACCGACTTCGGCGGCTGCGATGCTGTCGTTCATTCCCAAAGTAGTCGGGTTCGTCGCGCTGCTGCGGCTGATCGTTCCGGCGACGGGAGGCGACGCGGTCGTTCACGCTTGGATGATGACTCCCGCCGCGACACCGCTGTTGTGGTGGCTCGCCGCGACCACAATGTTCGTCGGTAACTTGATGGCTCTCATGCAGACCGACGTACGACGGTTGCTCGCGTTTTCGAGCGTCTCGCACGCGGGCTATATGCTGATCGGTCTGGTCGTCGGAATGCAGGCGACGGGTCAAGTCAGCGGCATCGCGGCATTGCTCTTCTATCTGCCGGTTTATGGTGCGATGACACTCGGCGCGTTTGCGGTGCTGATCGCAGCCGCTCGCTCGGACAAGCGGATCGAGTCGCTCGATGATCTGGCGGGGTTGAGCCGTACCAAACCCGCCTTGGCCCTGATGCTGGTCGTGTTCCTGTTCAGTCTGACTGGGTTGCCACCGACTGCAGGGTTCTTGGGCAAGTTCAACTTGTTCCTCGCCGCATGGTCGCAGGGGTTTGAGTCGAGTCGCTGGCTGGCGTGCCTGCTGGGCGTCAACGCGGCACTCGGTGCGTGGTACTACTTGAAGCTGATCGGCGTGATGTATTTGCGCGATCCGGTCGATCGGAGCGAGGACACTCGACCAGCGGATGTTCCCGCTCAAGTCGCGGCGATTCTCTGTTTGGTGGCCACGGTCGGTTTGTTCTTCGCACCTGGCGCACTGTGGTCGTTGGTTCAGACGCTAGTGAAGTAGGGATGGGTTTCAGTCCATGTCGGAGAAAGCTGCCTCAACATTGCTCGTACACGCTCCTGCGGACGAACACGAGCAGATGCTGGCGCACTTCTTGGAGTTCGAGAAGAACTTCCACCGGGATTACTTTCCGCTGTGGTTGGGGACGCTGATCGGGCCGGGCCTGTTGTCGATCGTGTTGCTCGGGGCGATCTATGTCATCGCAGGGCCGGTCTATTGGGGAAAATTCGCGGGGGCTGCGGCCTTCTCGTTCGCGATCGGTGGTCGCTTCACGATCATCACGCCGTTTCCGGGACTGACCGCCGAGCAGCTCTTCCTGATGGTGACGTACCAGGACGTGATGGTCGCGCTGTTCTTCGCCTTCCATGTCGGATTCATGTACCGCCTGCCGTGGATCGGCCCGAAGATCGCCGAGTTGTCGGTCGATAGCGAGTTCATTCTCTCGCACCAACCGTGGATGAAGCGGTTCACATTCATGGGGCTGCTGGCGTTCATCGCGTTTCCGCTCGCCGCGACGGGGAGTGTCGGTGGAGCGATCTTCGGGCGGTTACTCGGTCTATCGCGTTGGGCGATCTTCTGGGGCAGCTCGATCGGCGCGGTGATCGGCAACGTGGCGATGCTGTTCCTCGCCGAGGCGGTCAACGACTACCTGCCTGCCGACTCGTCCTTGGTGACTTACGGTGGCATCCCGATCATCCTGTTGATCATCTTCCTGCTGGAGCGACGCTACAGCGGCATGAAGAAGACGTATCTCGCTCAGAAGCAATCGGACTCTGTTGTTGAATCAGCGGATCCGACAGCCCCACCTAGCGCGTGACCGGCCGAGTCAGGGCTGCATTCAAATTCAAAGTCGGGTGCCGTCGAGTCTTCGAGACTCACCATCGCGATTGGAGTTAGGACCGGTGCATCAACAACCGTCAGGTTTGGGTGAACCGGGTGCCATGAGGCCCCGGACTTTTCGGCGAAGAACCCGGGGCCTTACGGCACCCGGCTCACCTCGATCTTCGGATTGATGCCGCCAGTTGTTCAGGTGCCGATCCTGACAGTGCGTCTCGAAGACTCGACGGCACCCTACAGTTTGTGCCCTTTTGAAATGGGATGTTGCCGTGATCGGCCGAGCCGCGCGCGCTGGTATTCCACGCCTCGCGCGTTCCGCTAGAATCCCGCCCGCGTTGACCGCCCCCGTGTGACGGGCTGGTTGCAGCAGCGAATTGTGCGGCAAGGATGTCCGCGTCACAGACTCCACGGCGGGTGAGATGGCTTCGACACAGGCTTCGAGAAACAGCGAATCGGCGGAGGCGCGTCCGAGCCGCCGCCCGCGTTTCGATGCGGATCGCCGTGGCGCGTTGAGGTCGTTGGTCGAATCCTTCATCTCGCTCTTCGTCGCCGTGTTGCTGTTCCGCACGTTCGCGGCCGAAGGTTACATGATCTCGACCGGCTCAATGGCCCCTTGCTTGTTGGGGTTTCACAAGCGAGTCGAATGCCCCACCTGCGGCGCGACGTTTCCGTTTGGAGTCGCCTACGACACCGATGACGATGCGAACTCGGAAGAACTCGCACGCGGTCGGACTCGGGCCCTTTGCCCCAACTGCGGACAGAAGGCGATCGACCTGAGCGAGGTGCCGCGCAATCATGGCGATCAACTGCTCGTCAACAAGCAGGCGTATCTGTATCGCGCGCCGCAGCGGTGGGAGATCGTTGTCTTTCGCAATCCGGCCAAGCCGACAGAAGCCTACGTGAAGCGCGTCGTCGGGTTGCCGGGTGAGAAGATTCAACTGCACGAAGGGGATGTCATCATTGATGGTCAGCGGGTGCGCAAGGACTTCGACCGTCAGCGGGCGATGCGAATCCTCGTCCACGATCACGACCATCGACCACACCGCGATCCCGGTTTTCAACCGCATTGGCAACCGGTGGCCGAAGAGGCGGTCGATGTCAGTGCCGGAGCCAAACCGGTCGGCTGGCTGGTCGCCGAGAACGGGTTCGAGTTGCGCGAGGGGAACGAACGCCGCCCGGATCGCGAACCGTTTCATTGGGTCGAGTACCTGCACTGGGTTCGCGCGGGGGGCTTGCATGAGACCTCGGTCGCGCTGAGTCATTGGCCGGTCGATCTGCCGCCGTCCTCGGTCCCGGCCATCGGTCTGCGGTTCGATCCTCAAGCGGCGCGGCTCGGCTTTACGGGAGTCTTGCCGGTCGAGACGGCTCAGCGCGTCGCGTCGCTCACGGAAGACCCCGCGTTCCGTAAGGCACTCCAGGAACTGCGTGACGAGTCACACATCGCGCCGTTGATCGACAATTATGGCTACAACCCGAATGAAGGGGGCGCGGTCCCCAATCCCGTGCGCGACGTGATGCTTTCCGCTCGCGTCGAATGGGAACGTGGATCGGGTGAGTTCGCCATTCAAATGAACGATGGCGAGCAAGACTTCACTGTCGTGTTCGATACGAGTCGCCGCGAAGTGCGACTCTTTACCGGGGCGGGCGACGCTCCCGCTGTCACCGGCGACTGGCCCACGTCGCTCGACAAGGGAGCGACGATTGAGGTCTCCCTGTTCGACAGCCAAGTGTCTGTCGCCGTGAATGGTCAGTCGGTGCTGGAACCGTTGCCGTTCGAGACTCCCACGGGAACGCCCGCTCCGCACAGTGCCGTTCGTTTCGGAGCGCGCGGCCTCGACGCGCGCGTCGATCAACTCCGACTCTATCGCGACGTGTATTACACCTCGTCGCGCGCCCGTCACGGCGTGAACCGTCCTCACTCGTTGGGACCGGACGACTTCTTCATGCTCGGCGACAACAGCCCGCTCTCGCACGACAGCCGCCGTTGGGATGAGGCCCCGGTCCATCGTTCGCTCCTCTTGGGCAAACCGTTTCTGGTCCATCTCCCCTCGAAACCCGGTCGCCTGCGCATCGGCGATCACGAGATGCACCTGCGCATGCCCGATACGGAACGAGTCCGGTTCCTCAAGTGAACGATGACAGCCCCTTTTGAGATTGGTGATGTCTGGTGGCTGTTCGTACTCGCGGCATCCGGCTCACCAAGTCCCTGCCAGTTGTTGATGCGCCAATCTTTAGTTTTGGCGTGAGCGCGATACGGAGGTGGCGCACCGATCGCGGGTGCCGACTGGCGTGCAGCGAGGACTCTGCCTGACTTCATCCGTGCCCCGGCCTTGCCATCCGTGCGATTCCTTCTTGCCGAAGAAAAGCGTTCGCGCGGATGGCAAGGCCGGGGCACGGATAAAGCAGGAAAGCAGGAAGACGAGATTTAAGAACAGTCTGCTCAGCTCCGCAGTGGAAGCTCACGAACGCTTGGCCTGCCTTGTGGTGAAACGAGCAAACGCGATCGGCCGAAGCTACCACGGCGTACAACTGCAACCGTCAACTCCCGAGGCGAAAACGGCACCGCCGCAATCGGGACCGCACACATTGCAACCGTGCGAGAACGCCTGCAAATACTCGGGGCACTCATGAGTGGGTTGGGTTGATTGAGTTGCCTGATCGCCACGCCGCTCCTCGTCAGTCGCCTCAGGCGTGGATGTCTCAGAGGTATTCGTGCGTTCGACGCGCAACACCATTGCAACGGCTCGACAGTCTTGGAACCGTTGGCGAATCTGTGACCGACCGCACCACAAACCCTCTTCCAACACGATGGCACGCACGGCTTCCGAACAGGAGAGACCGCCGTGACGGACTCGGTGAGCACAGCGAAAACCTTTGTACGGCGAGACGTACTTTTGATAGAGGCCGATCAGCCACACGAACAAACTCGTGGTGAGTGAGGTACGCCCAATCTGTGTGTGCCTCGCGGTGGCGAGCTCGTCAAAGAAAGTCGTGCGTTGGGTACTCATCGTGTTGTTCTGCAAGCGAGAGAGATTGCGTCGCCATCAGCAGTCAATTGAAACAGTAACCCGCAGCGTGAGCGAGGGACCGTAGTGCTGCGAACCCCTCGATAAATATGTCCCTCGCTCACGCTGCGGGTTACTTCAATTCCCCTTTTTCAAATAGGCCATCAGCGCCGCCGAGCGAGAACTTCCGCATAGACCTCGCGGATGCGTTGCGTCATGAACTGGTGGCGGAACTGTTCGGAGAAGCGGGCGCGACCGTTCGCGCCGAGGCGTTGCCGCAGCGCGGGATCGGTAGCAAGTTCGCAGAGGGCAGCGGATAACTCGTCGATCGACTGCGAAGGTAACAGGTAGCCGGTCTCATGCGGGATGACCACTTCCTTCGCGCCGTCAGTGTCGTAGCTGACGACCGGCTTCCCCGCGATCAAGCCCTGAGGCAGCACGCGAGCCAGTCCTTCCCAGACGCTTGTGTGGACGACGATGTCCATCGCGTGAATCAGCTCGGGAACTTGACTCGGTGGAACGAGTCCTGCGAAGACGAAGTGATTTCGCAGGCCATTCGCGGTCAGCTCCGCTTCAAACTGCTGTCGCAGGCTGCCATCACCGACGAACAGGAACCGGACGTGGGGGCAACGCTCGATGACCGCCCTCGCCGCACGCAGAACGTACTCGTGACCCTTGAGTGGAGAGAGTCGCCCGACCTTGCCGATGACGATCTGATCGGGGAGCAGCCCCAACTCGCGACGGACTGCTTCCGGCGGTCGAGGCGGCGTGAGAAACGGTTCGACATCGAAGCCGCTGTAGACCGTCACAAACTTGTCGCGCGAGGCGACTCCCGCCGCCACGTACTGGTCGGTCATCGCGTCGCAGACCGAAATGAATTTGTCGGTGTCCCTCGCCGCCCAACGTTCGAGCGATTGATACGTTCGATGAGCGAGCCAACTCTGTCCGTAATGGAACGCCGCGCCGTGGATCGTGTGAACGCACGGCAGCCGCAGCCTTCCGGCGACAGCGCGCCCAATGATCCCCGCCTTCGATGAGTGCGTGTGCAGCAGGTCCGGCTTGATCTCGCGCAGGAGTCGCTGCAACTCGCGATACGTTTTCCAATCGTGCCAAGGATGAATGGCTCGCCGCGACGAGTCGATGATCCGCAGGTCAAACCCACCGCGACGAGCACGTTCTTCGAGCGATCCCTCGGGACCAATCCCCGGCCCGGTGATGAGCGTCACCGTGTCGCCGAACAGGCTGTGCTGATCCTCACAGGTCAGCAGCGTGTTCTCCTGCGCCCCGCCAATGATGAGCCGCGTGATGTAGTGGACGATGTGCATGGGGAAGAATACAGGAGTCGGGTCGGATGTCGGAGTTGGTAAGGCGAGCAACAGGAGTTCGCCGATCAGCCGTAGACCGGACGCCTACGTCCGGTCGGCTTGAACAGACCGGACGTAGGCGTCCGGTCTACGGTAATTCCTCACCTGCCGCTCGCCTAAAAGTTCAACAATTGCACAAACTCGTTGAAGTCGGGGCTGAGCATCGTACTTCCAGCGGATGTCGTCTTGGCGAATCTCTTCCAGTGCGGCGAGTCTCGCTGCTGGCGGTTGAGACAGCCAATAGGCGAGGTCGGACTGAGGTTCGCCCAGTCCCTTTCGGACGACAACGGCGGCGATTTGACGTGGCTCGGTCATGGATTGAGTTGTGCCTTGGCCCGATGATTGGAGACGATGCCGCAAACGGTCGTCGAGCAGACGGCCTCGACTATAATCAGCCCTACCGCATCCCGACACCTCCAAATTGGATGAGAGCAACAGACATGACGGCGATCAATCAGCCCGCACTCAACCTTCCACCCCTCGCGGGACTCTGTTCGTTTGAGGAGGCTCAGCGGGCGGAGTTGTCTGTCGAACTCTGCGTCTCGTGGATCAAGCGGCACCATTACCTGCTCGTCAGGTTGCACGAGATGCTCACAGCGCGGATCACGGCGGAGCCGGTCTATGAGTTGAAGATGGCGTTCAGCCTCCATGCTCACCTGTGTGCCGAACATGCTTCGGCGTATCGGCAGCGCGTGGGAGAGATGCGTGAACCGCCGCTCGGTTTGGAGGCGGTGCCGCATGCGTCGTTGAAGCTGCTATGCGACGAAGTACTTTGTTCGCCGAGTCACATTGAACTGGTGATCGGCATCTACGAGGTGATCGTCCCGGCGCTGATCGAGTCGCTCGAACAGTATCAGGCGACGACGAATCTTTTGGCAGATGCACCGACCGTGCGCCTGAACCGCTTCTGTCTGCTGGAACTTCAAGACCTGCGGGTCTATGGCGAACAAGCGGCAGCGGCCCTCGTGAACGAAGCGTCGCGCGAACGACTCGTGCCGTGGGTCGCGTTGCTGCGCGAGTGCCTTGAGTGCGCTGGCGGCGACTCGGGACGTGTTGGTGACACGGGTTCATCTCTTGTCCCCTCGCCCCCGCCCGTCTTCGGCGGAACGAACACAGCAGGGGAGAGGGCTAGGGTGAGGGGGCCGAACGAGGATCAGTCTCCCATTCGTGTACCGTCTTCCTTCTCTGCCCTTCCACCCTCAACCGTCCACACTCAACCTGCTTCCGAAAGCCCCCCTCACCCTAACCCTCTCCCCCCCAAGGCGGGGGGCGAGGGGACAAGAGTGTTGCCTCGCGAACTTGTCCCCCACTTCTCCGCCATGCCCTATCAATACGATCCCGTGCCGCAGCGGGATGCACGCTTCACCGACTCGTACAACGCGGGAGTGAATCCGGAAGCCTTTCTCTACGACGAACGGTTCGCCGCGCGAGACAAGGTGTTGATGATGCTTTACAAGCGGCTGCGTGAGATCGACGTGCCCGAGATGATGGCCAGCATCCTGTCGCAGACGAAGGGGAAGCCGTGGAAGTACCGGCGCGACATGACGCGGCAATTGTGGGATGAGGCTCGTCACGCGATGCTCGGCGAAGTCGGGTTCGTCGCGCTGGGGATCGACTGGTCGCGCATCCCGATCAACTTCACCTGGTCGCTCAACCTGAACACGCAACTCGAACCGTGGGAGCGTCACGCCGTCTTGTTCTTCATCGAGCAGGGCCTGATGCCACGCACGGGGAAACGGTTCGAGTGGGAAGTGGGACAAGCCTCAGGCCTGCCGCTGGCGGCCGTGATTCAGGACTTCGACTGGGCGGATGAGGTGCTGCACGCGCAGATCGGTCGCGAGTGGTACGTGAAGGAGTTCAAAGACATTCACGAAGCGATGGGTTACGGCGACACCTGTTGGACCAAAGTCCTCAGCCACTGGCGCGCGTATGTCGATCAGGGCCTGACCGAACACCGCAACTGGTGGCCTGAGATTTACGCGACCGCCTGCCAACGCTGGGGCATTACCCCTGATCCGCTCGCGCTGGCGTACAACACGACGTATGAAACGATCCGCGCCGACTTGGCCGACATCTCGATGTCGGGATGAGAGACGACGGGTTGTACTCCGTCGTTTAACCGCGTGTGCCGCGCGGTTAAACCTCGCGCGGTGGACATTGAGACATTTGGTGAGCCGCATGCCGTGAGGCTGCGGGTGCTTCGACACCAAGAAACCCGTGGCCTCACGGCACACGGCTCGCCTGAAACGTCTCACTCAGGACCGCGTGAGGTATAAGGCGAGCGGCAGGTGAGGATTTACCGTAGACCGGACGCCTTCGTCCGGTCTGTTTGAGCCGACCGGACGTAGGCGTCCGGTCTACGGTTGGTAT
>JAYTXB010000192.1:0-12009 GCA_043743205.1 Schlesneria sp. | reverse complement strand
CACCCCGGCTCATTCTCCAATGAGCCGGGGTGTCCCGAATACCGCGTTGTTTACCGATCCCTCAGCCAACGGCGCGGGCGGAATAATCAAATAGCGTTTGGCTGTGAGCTATTTGCTTTTGGCCAGAAGAAGCGATGAGGAGGCATTACGTTTTCACTCTGGCTAATCGCTTCTTCGCTCAACTACATCCGTGGCTGGTGCCGCAGTTGTGGCAGAGGTAGCAGTTGCCGTTGCGGACGGTGATGGCTCCGCAACTGCAACAGGCGGGGGCGTCGGATTGGAAGCGGGCGAACTGCTGGTTGCGGTTCGCGGTCGTTTCCAAACTGTGAGCCATGGCTGAGGCGTAACCTGATGGTTGTAGGGCGAGTTGCGGTGAGGCGGCTCGTTGAGCGAGTGCGGCGGGCAACTTGCCGTTGCTGGAGGCACTCTTCCCGTTTCCATTCAAACCGTAGTTGCTGCCGTTCGCATGCGGGGTCGAAGTCGCTGGCAGGGCTTTCTTAGCGACGACTTCGACCATGTGATGACTTTCGGAAGCGTCCTCACTGCTATCGCTCTGCGTCTCACGACGCGGAGTGTTGGCTTCGCGGAAGCCGGGGAGGAACTGAATCCCCAGCCAGCGGAAGATGTAATCGACGATACTCTTCGCCACCGGAATGTCCGGGTTGGGAGTCCAGCCGCTCGGTTCAAACCGTGAGTGCGAGAACTTCTCGACCAGCACTTCCAGCGGCACGCCGTATTGCAGACCCATCGAGGTCTCGGTGCCGATCACGTCCATCAGGCCACCGATGGTGGAACCTTCTTTGGCCATGCTGATGAACAGTTCACCCGGCGTGCCGTCCTCGAACAGTCCGACCGTGATGTAACCATCGTGGCCACCGACCGAGAACTTGTGGGTGATCGAATTGCGCGTCGCGGGGAGGCGTCGTCGTGCCGGTCGGCCGTCTCCGCTGCCAGCCTTCTTACGATCCCCTTCCTTCGTCGTGGAAAGCGGTTGGCTCTGCTTCGAGCCATCGCGATAAATCGCGAGAGCCTTCAGTCCGAGCCGCCAGCCTTCGAAGTACGCCTGCTCGATGTCTTCCACCGTCGAATCCTTGGGCATGTTGACGGTCTTCGAGATTGCCCCTGAGAGGAACGGCTGGGCGGCGGCCATCATCTTGACGTGCGCCTTCCAGTGAATGGTCCTCGTCCCGTTGGCCGCTTTGAACGCACAGTCGAAGACGCCGACGTGCTCGGGCTTCATGTCGGGCGAACCCTCGATGGTCTCGTGCTCTTCGATGAACTTGACCATGCGTTCACTCGCCGCCGCATCGTAGCCGAGCGTTTGCAGGGAGAGCGGAACCGTACGATTGACGATCTTCATCATGCCTCCGCCCGCAAGCTGCTTGTACTTGACGAGGGCAATGTCCGGCTCGATACCAGTCGTGTCGCAGTCCATCATGAATGCGATCGTGCCGGTTGGAGCGAGCACCGTCGCCTGAGCGTTGCGATAGCCGTATTGGCGTCCGGTATCGACGCACTCATCCCACACTTTGCCTGCCGCGACGCGCAAATACTCGGGGCACGAGGAGTCGATTCGATCCACGGCATCGCGATGCATCCGCATCACACGCAGCATCGGCTCGGCGTTCTCTTTGTAACCGGCGAACGGCCCAAGATAGCTGGCGATGCGGCTGGACGTGGCGTAGCCCTGCCCCGTGAGGAGCGCGGTCAGCGCGCCCGCGATGCCGCGTCCGGCGTCGCTGTCGTAAGGAATTCCCATCGACATCAACAGGCTGCCGAGGTTGGCATAGCCCAGCCCGAGCGGTCGATAAAGATGGCTGTTCTCGGCGATGTCAGGCGTTGGATAGCTCGCGTGATCAACGAGGATTTCTTGAGCCGTGATGAAGACGGCCGCTGCGGAGCGGAAGCGATCGACATCGAACGTCCCTTCCGGTCGCTGGAACTTGCGGAGATTGAGGCTCGACAAGTTGCAGGCGGTGTCGTCGAGAAACATGTACTCGGAACACGGATTCGACCCGTTGATGCGACCCGAGTTCGGACACGTGTGCCATTTGTTGATCGTCGTGTCGTACTGCACACCCGGATCGCCACAGGCCCACGCCCCTTCGGCCATCTGTCGCAAGATATACTTCGCTTCGTACTCGGGACCGGACTTGGTTGCATCCGTCACCCAGCGCGTCTTCCACTTCTTACCTTCGTCCACGGCTCGCATGAACTCATCGCTCAGGCGGACGGAGAGGTTGGCGTTCTGGAACATGATCGACGAGTAAGCCTCGCCGTTGAAGTTGGCGTCGTACTCGCCACTATCGATGAGCGTGCGGGCCTTCTTCTCTTCTTTGTTCTTGCACTGGATGAAGTCGAGGATGTCGGGGTGCCAGTCCTTCAGTGACTGCATCTTCGCCGCGCGGCGTGTCTTGCCGCCCGACTTCACGACGGCAGCAATCTGATCGTAGACCCGCATGAACGACAGCGGACCCGACGGAGTCCCACCGCCCGAGAGCTTTTCCTTCGCGCTGCGGATCGTCGACAGGTCAGTGCCGGTCCCCGATCCAAACTTGAAGAGCATCGCCTCGCTGGTCGCGAGCCGCATGATGTCTTCCATGTTGTCAGCGACCGACTGAATGAAGCAGGCCGACGCTTGTGGCAACTCATACGAGGTCGCGGGACGTTCGACTTGCTTCGTCGCGGGATTGAAGTGGTAGTTCCCCTTGCACCCCTTCACGCCGTACTGGTGGTACAGGCCAACGTTGAACCAGACCGGCGAATTGAACGAGCCATATTGATGGAGACACATCCACGCTAGATCGCGATAGAAATTCTCGCCGTCTTCGCGGCTAGCGAAGTAGCCGTCGGCGATGCCCCAATCGGCGATCGTGCGAGCGACCCGATGAATGACCTGCTTTACGCTGGTCTCACGTTCCGGGGTGTTCGGTTCACCGTAGAAGTACTTCGAGACGACGACATTCGTGGCCAGCGAACTCCATGACTTCGGGATTTCGCAATTGGTCTGCTCGAAGAGCACCTTGCCGTTTTCATCTTTGATCGCAGCCGTGCGGTAGTCCCACTCGACCGTGCTGAACGGATCGGTATCGGCAGGGCAAAAACGAGGGGCAACAGACATGGGGCGATTTTCAGGCAGGCTTCGAGGAGCGATCCCCACTCCCGTGCCCCCACCGAGGGGAGCAGCCACAGACGAACCAGCAGACATCGACATTCCTTTCGACTCGTGCATCATGCACTCCTCAACTCCAAGGATTCGGGCGCAAAAAAACGGTCGGCGCAGCAGCCGACGACGACGGGGAAAACCAGCGGAGAACGGTTAGAAGAACCAGAGAACGTTTGCCACAAGAACAACTATCGGTAGGGGTCGCTATGCAACTGAAGCCCTACATCTAGTGAGCGAACGGGGAGCAAAATAAAGCGACCAACGGCGGATGTCAACTGTCCAATTTCGCCGAATCAATCGCCAAACCTAGCACAGCCCGCACAAGTGGCCATGCCTGAGGGGGTTAAGATTTTGTTAAAAAATTCGCGACAGACTCTTGGCGGTGGCGAGTCAAACCGGCGTTGACTGACGACGCTGGGCCGAGTTACGTTCGGTTCGCCCCGTTCTTCTCGCGCAGACATCGCTGCGTTTCCGGTGAGTCGCTCCCCAACGGCCTCAGGCTCAGCAAGAAACGACTTCGACATGCTCACGATTCTCCTCCTCATCGTCTCCAACGTCTTCATGACACTGGCATGGTACGGGCATTTGAAGTTCAAGGAGTCTCCGCTGGTGATCGCGATCTTGGTGAGTTGGCTGATTGCGTTCGTCGAGTACTGCTTCCAAGTTCCCGCAAACCGTTGGGGGTCGGCTCAGTTCTCGCCGGTCCAACTCAAGGTTATGCAAGAGATCATCACGCTGGTCGTCTTCAGCATCTTCGCCGTGCTGTATCTCGACACGAAGCTTGGTTGGAATCACGCCGCCGCATTCCTGCTGATCGTGGCCGCGGTCTTCTGCGTGAGGAAGGACGCACCCACACCGGAGCGTCCGTCGGAGCAAACCCAAACAGCCTCGAATTCAGCGACTGAGAAATGACTTTCCATGAGCGTCGAGGCATCACAAGCAGAAATGCGGGCACATCAACGAGCGGACCCTGAAGCCAGCGTCTTGCGGCCGTTGTCGTTGAACTTTTGATCGCCGTCAATTCCATGAATGCCTGACGACCAAAGCCAGATAAATAAAAACAGCCCCGGGCCATTTTGGTCCGGGGCTGTTTTCAGTTGTCGTGATTCGCGTTGATCGTCACCGTTCTGTGCGAGACTTCAGCGGTCGGTCAGTCTTCGGACTTGGGCGGTTCCTTTTGATCCCCATCTTGCTTGTCTTCGGCTGTCTTGTCGACTTTGTCGGGAGCGGCCGCTTTGGGCTTCTCTTCGGCCTTTTTGTCTACTTCCCTCTTTTTATCCTCTTCCTTATTCTTCTCTTCGGCCGCCTTCAGAGCCGCATCGAGTTTTTGTTTGAGTTGAGCCGCTTCATCGACGGCTTTCTTCGCCTCGGCAACGGCAGCTTCCTTGGCGGCATCGGCTACCTTAGTCACTTCGACGGCCTTCTTGGCTTCCGCTTGAGCGGCCGCCACTTGCTTTGCAGCTGCTTCTTTCGCTTGTGTGGCAGCGGCATCGGCTGCGACCTTGGCTTTCAACGCATCAGCCGCCGCTTGCTTCGAGGCCACTGCGTCGGCTTGAGATGCTTTAGCGAGATTCGACTGTTCGGTGGCAACCTTCGCAGACGCAGCAGTTTCACCTTTGGCTTTATCTCGTTCGGCCACCGCCGACTGCAACTCGGCCTTCAATTTGGCGAGTTCCGATTGAAGACTGTCTCGCTGCTGTGTCGTCGCGGCGAGTGCCGCCTCCGCCCGCGTCGCATCGTCGGCGCGTCGAAGTGCCACGTGATAAGGGAGCAGCGTTCCTTGGCAGCATTGCTGCTGAATCTGAGCCGGGACTGGATCGCAGCACCTGCCATGATTGCCCGCCCAAGCCGCACTCGTCCAACCCATCGCCGCCAGCACACACCACACAATCGTTCGCTTCATCATTGGAGTCCGTCACCTTTCTAAAGAATCAATTCACGGCCGCCGAGCAGATCCACTCACGCTCCCGCGACCGCCCAAATCGTCACACTCGGCCTTCTTTGAAATCAGGGCGGATCGGTCGGCTCATTCCGCCGAAACACCGCACCGCTTCTTCCATCGGATGACGGAAGATCACCCCATGAATCCCGGAGTTGTAACGGCAGCGAAGTTCACGAAGAGTGAATCAACAGCAACCTCCGTTTCGACTGTAGGAGTCGTGTCGAGGGGAGGAATTGTGGCGGTGCAGGTTCCCATTACGTGCTCCAGTTTCGAGACCGTTCGACGGCCCGTTGCCAGTCGGCATGGAGCCGGTTGCGGGAGTTCGCGTCCATTGCGGGAGTAAACTCGCGGTCGAGTTGCCAGTTGCGACGCAGGTCTTCGCGATCAGTCCAATATCCGACGGCCAGCCCTGCGAGGTAAGCGGCTCCTAACGCAGTCGTTTCCTGCACGACTGGTCGGCGGACGCGCGCGGGAAGTAAGTCCGCTTGAATCTGCATCAACAAATTGTTGGCCGAGGCACCGCCATCGACCTGCAGTTCCGACAGGAGAACTCCCGCGTCACGCTGCATGGCGTCGAGAACATCGCGCGTCTGGCAGGCCATCGCTTCCAAGGTTGCCCGCGCAAGGTGTCCCTTCGTCGATCCACGAGTCAGGCCCACGATGGTGCCGCGCGCGCGCGGGTCCCAATAGGGTGCCCCAAGTCCCGACAAGGCGGGCACGAAGTAGACGCCGCCGTTGTCGGGAACCGTCGCCGCGAGGGCTTCAATCTCCGACGCATTCGCGATCAGACCCAGCCCGTCACGTAGCCATTGCACCGCCGCACCCGCGATGAAGACCGAGCCTTCCAATGCGTACGTGGTCTCATTGCCGATCTTCCACGCGACCGTCGTCAGCAACCCCGACCGTGATGCGACCGCTTGTGATCCCGTGTTCATCAGCAGGAAGCAGCCGGTGCCGTAGGTGTTCTTGGCGGAGCCGGGTTGAAAACA
The DNA here is from genome assembly GCA_043743205.1 of Schlesneria sp. GTDB lineage: Bacteria > Planctomycetota > Planctomycetia > Planctomycetales > Planctomycetaceae > Schlesneria. Next base: position 5,912 of record JAYTXB010000192.1, on the reverse strand, counting down.
GCACTGCCCAAACGTCGCGGCTTGCTGGTCTCCCGCGTCTCCGGCCAACAGGATCGAGCCGCCAAACAAACTCGCATCGGTTTCGCCATAGACTTCACTCGACGAGCGAACTTCGGGGAGCATCGCACGCGGCACGTCGAGCAACCGCAGCAACTCATCGTCCCACTGGCCGGTGTGAATGTTGAACAGCAGCGTGCGACTGGCGTTGCTCGGGTCAGTCACGTGCAACTTGCCTCCCGACAGCCGCCACAACAGAAACGAATCGATCGTTCCGAACAGCACGTCGCCCCGTTCTGCTCGCGTTCGGAGACCGGGGATCGTGTCGAGCAAGTGCTTGATCTTCGTCCCCGAAAAATAGGCGTCGAGGACCAGCCCCGTCTTCGCCTGAAAAAGGGCTTCGGTGCCATCGGCCTTCAGCTTCGCACAGATGTCGGCCGTGATGCGGCTTTGCCAGACGATGGCATTCGCCACGGGACGGCCAGTCGTCCGATCCCAGACCACCGTGGTCTCACGCTGATTGGCAATGCCAATCGCCGCGATGTCACCCGCGTTCAACTTGGCCTGCGCGAGACAGTCCTGCGCCGTCTGAAGCTGACTCGCCCAGATCGCTTCGGCGTCGTGTTCGACATGTCCCGGCTGGGGGTAAATCTGAGGGAACTCCTGTTGTGCCGAAGCCACTGCGCGGCCATCTTGCCCGAACACGATCGACCGGCTAGAGGTCGTCCCTTGATCCAGTGCGAGTACAAACTTGGACATGCGGTTCTCTCTTAAATGGAGTGTCGAGAATCGTGAGGATCGGTGACGCGACTCGTAGGATGGGCACTCTTGTCCGTCCGGATTTGTGCGATGCGGTGAGGACGACTTTGAAAGCCAGACGGGCAAGAGTGCCCATCCTACAAATTGGCCAGTTCGTTTTGGCCGATTTGTAACTTGCGGGCGACACAGAAAAACAGAGCCGGGCAGACTACAAACCCCCGTTCCGATTGACCTCTCTGATCTGAATCTCGGGCTTGAATCTCGGACCAGTTGAGTGACGCACATTCACGGAAAGGCTTGCTCATGTCGAAGAAGGCTTCACCGATTGTGGCGAGTCCGTTTCTCTCGGCGCAATGGCGGCATCTGGTGATGCTGAACTACGAGATCGATCCGGCGCTGTTGGCGAGTCGTGTGCCGCGCGGGACGGAACTCGACGTTTGGAATGGTCGCACGTTTGTGAGCCTCGTGGGGTTTCGGTTCCTCAACACGCGCGTACTTGGATTTCGCGTCCCACTGCACACGAACTTTGAGGAGGTCAACCTGCGGTTCTATGTGAGGCATCGTTCGGGCGACGAGTGGCGACGTGGCGTGGCTTTCGTCAAAGAGATCGTGCCGCGCACAGCGATCGCACTTGTCGCACGGTGGGCTTACAACGAGCAATACATCGCATTGCCCATGCGCAGCGCGATCGAACTCCCCGCAGAGTCCAACGAGAACTCCGGTTCGATGAGTTACTCGTGGAAGTGGGCGGGGCGTTGGAACGAACTCGCGGCGCAGGTCACTGGCGAACCGAACGCTCTGATCGCCGGTTCCGAAGCAGAGTTCATTACCGAACACTACTGGGGCTACGCCGCTCAGCGCGATGGTTCGACGCTCGAATACCGCGTCGAACATGCCTCATGGCACGTCTGGCCCGCGACATCGAGCCACTTCGACGGCGATGTCTCCACCCTCTACGGTCCCGAGTTCGTCAGCCTCCTGTCGCAGTCCCCCAGTTCCGCCTTCGTCGCCGACGGATCCGAAATCGTCGTCAGACAAGGCCGCCCCACACGCATCGTCTAACGCGAAGTCGATTCCTCTTTCGCGGCAAGTGGCCAACGGCTTTCGCCCCGTCTACCATGCGTCGCCTCAATTCGACGCTCAGAATTCTGATCAATGCCCTCCTTGAGCCATCACGCCATGCCCACTGCCGACGCCTCCTTTCAACAGATCGAACGGAAAGTTCTCGCCGGAGAACGAGTCACATTTGATGAGGGCCTGTACCTCGACGAACACGCCGATGTGCTGGCCCTTGGCCGCATGGCCAACATCGTGCGCGAGCGGAAGAACGGGAACTTCGCGTACTACAACACCAACATCCATCTGAACCCGACCAACGTCTGCGTCTATCGCTGCAAGTTCTGCGCGTTCCGCTCGGACCTCAAGGATGAGAAAGCCTATGTCTTCTCGGACGAGATGCTGCGCGAACGAATCCTCGAAGCGCGATCACAAGGAGCCACCGAAATTCACGTCGTCGGCGGACTGCATCACCAGAAAAAGTTCGACTGGTACGTGAACCTCGTCCGGGTTCTGCATGAGACCTGTCCCGAGATTCACATCAAGGCGTGGACGGCGGTCGAGATCAACTGGTTCAGCTTCATCACCAAGCAGTCCACTGAATGGGTCTTGAGGCAGATGGTCGATGCGGGACTCGGCAGCTTGCCCGGTGGCGGTGCTGAAATCTTTCATCCTGATGTCCGCGATCAAATCTGCGAACACAAGGCCGACGGAACGAACTGGATCGAGTGCCATCGGATCGCTCACCAACTTGGCCTCCGCTCGAACGCCACGATGCTCTACGGACATGTCGAGCGGGCCGAGCATCGCATCGACCACCTCTGCAAACTTCGAGCATTGCAGGACGAGACGGGCGGGTTTCAAACCTTCATCCCGCTGGCATTTCATCCCGAGAACACGGGTCTCGATCACATCATCAAGCCGACGGGAACGATGGACCTGCGAATGGTCGCTCTGTCGCGAATCATGCTCGACAACTTCGACCACATCAAAGCGTACTGGATCATGCTGGGTGAGCAGATCGCTCAAGTCGCTCTCGGTTTCGGAGCCGACGACCTCGACGGGACCGTCGTCCACGAAATCATCTACCACGATGCCGGTGCGAAGACGCCGGAGGGGCTGACGGTCACCAAGCTCAATCAGCTCATCACCGAAGCGGGCCGCATCCCGGTCGAACGCGACACTCTCTACCGCCGCGTCATCCGCGATGGAGCACAGTGGTCAGTTGGTGATTCGGTCATGGCGGGGTAAGACAACATGAAGATTGGCATCAGCCCGACGGTCGATTTCGCATTCAAACTGATGCTGGGTAGCCCCGAGCATGTCGGCGTGACGATTCATTTTCTCAACGCTGTATTGGGTGGTGCTCCTCAGATCACCGATGTCACGATCATCAATCCGTTTCTCGGCAAAGAAACGGACGATGACAAGCTGGCCGTGCTGGATGTCTTGGCCACCGACAACCTCGGCCGAAAGCTGAACATTGAAATGCAGACAGCCATCCCCGCAGGGTTGTCGCAACGGTTGGCGTACTACGCTTCAAGGCTCTATTGCGAGCAATTGCACGAGGGTGAAAACTACACGTCATTGCGACCGGCGATCAGCATCTGCGTGCTGACTAAATCGTTGTTTCCACAGTGCTCCGAGATGCACCTCGACTTTCGGTTGCGAGACAACCACGGTCTGGCGCTCACCGACAATCTGCAAATCCATCTTTTGGAGTTTTCCAAGCTGCGAGTCACGGAGCAAGATGTCTATCATGCGTCGCCGCTGGAGCGATGGGCCTATTTCTTTCAAAATGCAGACCTGTTGACTCGAAACGACGTGACTCGACTGTTCCCTGACCACGAGTTTTCTGAAGCCGCAGGAGTGCTGGAAATGATCTCGCAAACACCCGAAGAACGCCTTCGCTACGAGGCTCGCCTGAAGTTCAAGCGGGACGAAGCGGCCCGCATGGAAGGGGCAATGTCTGATGCTCGAACCGAAGGCATGTCGAAAGGGCTGTCCGAAGGCTTGTCACAAGGCTTGTCACAAGGGCGACAGGAAGGATTGGCAAGGCAGACTCAGACGTTGCAAGACCTAGCGGGGATGCCCTTGGCGACACTCGCCGAACTTGCCAATCTCGATCCGGTCGAACTTGAGCAGATGGTCGAAGAACTACAACGCCAGCTTCGTGAGCGATTGAAATGACTGGCTGACGGTGGTGTTGGTCAGGGGTTGAGTGCCCGTTTGGGGAAATGTATTGATGAACGAGTCCGCTCCGATTCGAGTACAGTCGCTCGACCACGTGACGATCGTGGTGAAAGACCTCGCAGCGACGAGGCGGTTCTATGTCGAGGTGCTTGGCATGGACGAGGTAGCTCGACCGAACTTCAGCTTTGCCGGGCAGTGGTTTCAGGCGGGGGCGACTCTGCTTCACACGATACTTGAGTTTGACGGCTCTGGACCGGCGGGCCTTGGCGGAGGAGCCAACACGCGCGGGCATCACTTCGCGTTTCTGGTCGCGGACGCGCACACAGCGGCTCGCCAGATCGAGGCTCTTCGCATTCCGCTCGTCTCCGCCCCGAAGCGGCGTCCCGATGGAGCGGTCCAGTTGTTCGTGCATGACCCGGACGGGCACTTGGTCGAACTCTGTTCGATTGGGAGCGAATCGGTTGAATGAAGCGCCTCACCCGACATTGAAGCGGGGACTGGCGTGGCAATCTGTGAGGCCCGGTGGCGTGAGTCGTTCTGAGCCGTTTATACTCGTGCCCGTCAGCCTCGCGGTTCGATAAGAGCGTGCGGTTGGCTTGGTTTTTGGCGGCTTTGACTCACCTTGGACGACAGCAAAGGGATCACTCGGATGGCATCCAATCTTCCGAAGAATTTGGTGTTTGGCTCATTCGGAGCAGCGGGCTTGGTGGCGGTCCTCGCCATTCTCGACCTCGCCACGACGTTCCCGTTCGCGGGTTCGATGGTCATGGACATCCTCTTCATCCTCAGCGCCGCCATCGTCGGCTATCTCGCGTGGGATGCGTTCAAGGATATGGCGTGACGGCCAATTAACGCCCTCCTCGACATTTGAAGAACCACTCGCTGCGGAGTGGAATCGAAAGTGGCGGGTGAGCTGGGCATGAATTCATGAGAGTGAACTACGCACGCCGACTCTTGGGTACAGCAATCTGCTTCGGCCCGGTGGTGCTAATTGTTGTGTCGCTCATCGTCGCTGCCAGTAGTTTGAATGGCGAATTTGCCGGTCTTGGCTTGGCCCTTGCCGGATTCGTCATCGGCCTGTTGAACGCCTACCTGTCGTTTGCTCGCCCTCAACTTTACCTCTGGCGGCATCGTTCATTGGATGGATACCGACACGTTTCTGGTGTACCAGCGATCGGAACATTGTTCGTCACGATGAGTGGAGTTGGGGGATTCGGTGAGCTACCAACCGCAACTATCGGACTGATCGCCTTGTCTCTCGATACTGGTGGCTTGCCGTGGTTCTTGATCGCGACATGGAGAGACCGCCAATTGTGGGATTCGTGACAGGCCAGCACAGGGGCCGCGCGTAGTGTGATGCGGTTCGTTCGATCAGAGGCACGAACTGGGAACGCAAAAAGTCTTCGTCACAGATCCAAGTCGTCCACCAGATTCGCCTCGCTCATGATGATGCGGTAGCGTTCGCTCGGGTCCTTGCCCAGCAGTTGCATGAACGTCTTTTCGGTCTCAATCACGCTGTCGATTTCCACCGCGAGTAGTGTGCGCGACTTCGGGTCCAGCGTCGTCTCTTTCAGTTGCTGGGCGTTCATTTCGCCGAGGCCCTTGAACCGCTGAATCTCCACTTTGCGATTGGCCGGGAGGGCGGCGAGCAGTTCTTCCTTGTGAGCATCGTCCTGCGCGTAGGTCGTTTGCGTGCCGACTTGGATGCGGTACAGCGGCGGTTGAGCGAGATACAGCTTTTTGCCGGTGATGAGTTCCCGCATGTGTCGGAAGAAAAACGTCAGCAACAGCGTGCTGATGTGATAGCCGTCGCTGTCGGCGTCCATCATGAGAATGATGCGGTCGTAACGCAGACGGCGGATGTCGAAGTGCGTGCCGATGCCCGTTCCCAGCGTCTCCACCAAATC
>JAYTXB010000191.1:0-1435 GCA_043743205.1 Schlesneria sp. | reverse complement strand
CGTCGCTCCGCCGACGGGACGGCGCGACACAGCATCCAGCTCATCGGTCGATTGTCGGTGCTGCTCTGCGAGGAAGAAATGTGCAGCGGAGAACCTTCGGTCGGGGACGGCTGCGGGGTCAGGAGACGCGCGCTGAACAAGGCTGGCCCGCATAGGCTCGGCGCAGGAGTCGTTGACGCAGCGCCTTGTAGGCTGGTCCCGCGATGGTTTTCGCAATCTTCTTTGCATTCCAGAAGGCAGACTGACGCCAGCGGCGCAAGGGGCTGCTGACCAGTGAGGCGGCATCGCACGCGGTCATGCCACGATAGACGTTGTAACGCCCGACGATCAGGCAACCGCTTACCTCAAACAGGCGGGTGGTCGGCTCTGAGTTGAACAGGACTTCGATTCCCGCTGCGGCCGCTGCACTCGCGACTGCGCGCGAATAGAAGCCGCCGGGGACGGAGGCGGTCGTGACCGGCTGGCCAATGATCTCCGTGAGGACGCTGCAACTGCGCCGCCATTCCTCCAGCAGTTGTTCCCGCGAGCAGCTTGAAATCCGCTCGGGATGACTGCACGAGTGACTGCCGATCACGTGACCTCGATCATGAAGTTCGCGCAGTTGAGCGCGCGTGCAGAACGTGGGCGTGTCGATGAAGTCGGTCGCGATGAAGAACCAGCCGCGCCAGCCACGTCGTTCGAGTTGTCTAGCGATGTCGGTGATGGCCGAGACGCCGCCATCGTCAAACGTGATCAGCCACGAGTCGCGCGCCGCACCACGTAGTCCTGCTCGCGCCGTCAACGGTGACGAAGCCCCGGCGAGTGGGATACTCTCGACTTGCTTGGCCACGGCCTCCAGATGCCGCTCGAATTCGTCCGGCGTCAGCTTGTAGCGTGCCGCCTCCGGACCCGTGAAGCCGCTGGAATCGTCGTCGTTGGTGCGAGTCACGTCGTGATAGAGGAGGGTAATCATGGGGAAGTCAGAAAGAGTCAGGATGAAAGGTCATTGGTCATTGGGGTGACAGGGCGTGGGGTGTGAGCACGACAACGCGCGTTTGTTTTTTCGGTTCCCTCTCCCGCCCGTCATCGGGGGGTGAGGGTGAGGGTGAGGGGGGATTATACTTGGCGCGGAGGACATTGAGACATTTGGTGAGCCGCATGCCGTGAGGCTGCGGGTGCTTCGACACCGCAAGAAACCCGTGGCCTCACGGCACCCGGCTCACCTCGATCATCAGATTGATACCGCCAGTTGTTGATGCGCCGGTCCTTAGTGAGCGACTTCCATTTCGCCCATCACTCCTCACCGCGTAAGGCTGAGGCGATCAAAACTCACGTCATCGACGCCTTTCGGAAGACTGACTAGACTCTGCCCCGCTTGTTGTTCTCTCTCCCTTGTTCGCTCGATTTGGAGACCTCTCATGTCCCACCGATCTCTACATCACCACTGGCCTCGGCT
>JAYTXB010000190.1:0-11478 GCA_043743205.1 Schlesneria sp. | reverse complement strand
CAAGCGATGGTCTTCGGCAATTTGGGTGATGACTGTGCGACGGGCGTTGGCCTGACACGCGACTGTGCCCTCGGGACGCCCGGTTTCTGCGGCGACTACCTCATCAACGCTCAGGGTGAAGACGTGGTCGCGGGAATCCGCACGCCGAAGCGCATCGAAGAGACGCTCTCGGCCGACATGCCTGAATCGTTCGCTCAACTCAACGAGATCGGGAAGAAGCTCGAAAAGCACTACAAAGAAGTGCAGGACATCGAGTTCACGATTCAACGCGGCAAGGTCTACATGCTGCAAACCCGTAACGCCAAGCGAACCGGTTTCGCGGCCGTTCGGATCGCAGTCGATCTCGTGAACGAAGGTCTCATTACTGAAGTCGAAGCGTTGCAGAAGCGACGGATTCCGGCAGACGATCTCAATCAGTTGCTCCAACCGATCTTCGACCCTGCCTCCAAAGCGGCCGCAACGAAGGAAGGTCGCTTCTTGGCGAAGGGGATCAACGCCGGGCCGGGTGCCGCTTCGGGCGTCATCTGCCTGTTCGCTGACGAAGCGGAAGCGTTCCACGAGAAGAACCCCAACATCGACATCGTGCTGGTTCGTAAAGAGACCAGCCCGGAAGACCTGCGCGGGATGAAGGCGGCCAAGGGAATCTTGACGGCAACCGGTGGTGCCAGTTCTCACGCGGCTCTCGTGTCGCGACAAATGGGCAAGGCGTGCATCGTCGGCTGCTCGGCGATTGACGTTGATTACACCAACTGCACGGTGAAGGTGGCGGGGAAGACGCTTAAAGCGGGCGACTTCATCAGTATGGACGGCTTCACCGGCGAAGTGTTTGAAGGACGAGTCGCCACGAAGGACAGCGAAGTTATTCAGGTGCTGGTCCAGAAGACGCTCAAGCCAGAAGAGTCCGAGACTTACCAGCGCTATGCTCAACTGATGGGCTGGGTCGATAAGCACCGCACGTTGCGGGTTCGCACGAATGCGGATACGCCCGGTCAAGCAACGGAAGCGGTCGCGTTCGGTGCCGAAGGGATCGGTCTCTGTCGTACCGAGCATATGTTCTTCGATCATCTCGACGAAATCCGTCACATGATTGTCGCTCAGACGAAGGACACGCGTGAAGAGGCTCTCGCCAAGCTGTTGCCGTTCCAACGTGAAGACTTTGCTGGGCTGTTCCGCAGCATGAATGGTCGTCCCGTGACGATTCGACTGCTCGATCCGCCACTGCACGAGTTCCTCTCGGATCGTCACCTCGAAGAACAACCGGACCTCGGTCCGAAGCTCGCGGCTTGGACGAGCAGTACGCTCGAATCCGTGAAGCGTCGCGTGGCAGAACTCCACGAAGCGAACCCGATGCTCGGCCATCGCGGTTGCCGACTGGGGATCGTTTATCCCGAGATCACGGCCATGCAGGCCCGCGCTATTTTTGAAGCGGCCGTCATGGTGAAGAAGGAAGGAATCAACGTCGTTCCGGAAGTGATGGTGCCGCTCGCCGGGTTCTTGGCTGAGTTCAAGCATCAGGAAAAGATCATTCGCGCTGCGGCCGAATTGGTCTTCAGCGAAACCGGCGTTACGCTGGAATACCTCGTCGGCACGATGATCGAAGTCCCGCGAGCTGCTGTTCGCGCTGACCAGATCGCCACGGCTGCGGAGTTCTTCAGCTTCGGTACCAACGATCTGACTCAAACGACGTTGGCGATCAGCCGCGACGACTACGGCCCGTTCATCGGCTTCTATCGCGAGCACGACATCATCGCGAACGATCCGTTCCAAACGATCGACCAAGAAGGTGTCGGCGAGATCATGCGGATCGGCGTCGAGCGTGGTCGTTCGTCACGCAAGGATCTCAAGATTGGCATCTGTGGCGAACACGGAGGCGACCCCGCCTCGGTCATGTTCTGCCACGAGATCGGCCTCACCTACGTGAGCTGTTCCCCACGCCGAGTCCCCGTCGCCAAGCTCGCCGCCGCCCAAGCTGCCTTGGCTGGCAAGTAGCCCACAGACCGCCAAGTCGGTCATGACAAACAGCGTTTCCCCAGCAGCCCGACATCTCCGCGATGCCGGGCTGCTGGCTTTATTTGTTCACCGTGTTGGCAGAGTCCGAAGAGGTTGGGCGGGCATTCAGCCACGGCTGGTGTGGCGACTGCGCACCGCGCCATCTTGTGGGTCGCTTCAAGGGTTCCAGTCACGGCCACCCGACAAATGACGATCTCAGGCCAGCGTCCACGGAGTTCGATACGGGCGCGACAGCATCGCGGCCGCTTCCTTGTCGCCGACGATGGTTTCCTGAACGGGATCCCAGGTGATCTTGCGGCCGACTCGCGCGGTGATGTTGCTGAGATGACAGACCGTGGCGGACCGATGTCCGATCTCGACATCGCAGATTGGCAGCTCTCGACTGCGGATGCAGTCCAAAAAGTTGCGGTGATGATCGGCGCTCTTGTAGAGCCGGACATCGTTTTCACCGAGCGGTTGTTCGAGCAGCTCTTTGGGATCGCTGGTGATCTTGCCGCGCGTCACGAAGATGCGGCCCTTCTCACCAATGAACGTCGCACCGCCGGGGATGTCTTTCTGCCCCTGACCGACGATCAGTTTCTCGCCGTTGGCGTAGGTGTGCGTGAGGCGACACGACTCCGTGACCTCGTACCACTTCTCGGGATGAAACGTCGCGGAGCCTTCGACGGAGGTCGGTCCCGAGGCATCCATCCCCAGTCCCCACTGCGCGATGTCGATGTGATGGGCACCGAAGTTCGTCATCTGTCCCCCCGAGTAATCCCAGAAGAAACGAAAGCTGTAGTGAACTCGCTTCTCGTTGTACGGCCGTTGGGCTGCGGGGCCGAGCCACGTGTCATAGTCCAACTCAGCAGGTGGTGTGGAATCGGGAACCGGCGGTCCTTTGAAGTTGTTGTTCGGTAAGCCGACCAGCACCTCACGGATCTTGCCGAGTCGCCCCGATCGAACGAGTTCACACGCCAATCGGAACTTGTCATCCGAGCGTTGTTGCGAACCGGTCTGCACGATGCGCTTGTTGGTTCGAGCCGCTTCCACCATGCGTCGTCCCTCGACGACGGTCAGTGAGAGCGGCTTCTCGCAATAGACATCCTTTCCCGCCTGACACGCATGAATCATGGTCAGCGCGTGCCAGTGATCGGGCGTCGAAATCACCACGGCGTCAATGTCCTTCCGTTCGAGCAGCTTGCGGTAGTCGCCGTAGCCTTCGCACGTGTGCCCCTTGTCAGTGACCAGCTTGACGGCTTTCGCCAGCCGACCGCGATCGACATCGCAGATCGCGGCGGGAGAAACGCCCTTACCAAGGAAGGCATTCAAATTGGAGCCACCCTGACCACCGACGCCAATGTGCGCCGTCACGATTCGTTCATTCGCACCAAACGCGCGGAACGGAACGAAGTACGGAGCCGCGAACACAGCGGAAGCGGCCAAAAACGAACGGCGATTAAGTTGAGTGGCACGAGTCATCGGAGTCCTCAAACGGAAAGTGAACGCACGGTCGGACGATTGACGGCGAGGCAGTCTGCCGAGGGAAACGCCACAACGCAATTGACCACGACGAATGGTCGCCACCCACTCACAACGAACACGTGTAGATGATGAGCGGCCAATTCGCGATCTTGTGCAACCGCCTTCATCCGTGCCCTGGCCTTGCCATCCGTGCGATTCACATTCTAGATCAGGAGTGAATCGCACGGATGGCAAGGCCGGGGCACGGATGAAGATAGAGCCGGGACATCGTTGCCGTTCATTCCAATGCGGGTGGCATCCCTTTGAAGTGGTGTCTCTCTGAATCAGTGCGGTGAGTGGGACACCGTGAGGCCGCTTTGACTTCGACTGCGGGCCGCGTTGTAATCCCTCGCGGTGATGAAGAATCTTATCGAATGGAGTCTGAGATGCATCGAGTCTGGCGGGTGGCGGCGCATGATGTCGCATTGGTTCGGGAAATGAGCGGGCGGCTGCGCGTCTCTGCTTTGCTAGCACAGGTGATGCTCGCGCGAGGCTGTGCGACGCCCGACGCGGGTGCCGCGTACCTCGCCAAGAAGTTGACGGACCTGCACGATCCCGAGACTCTGCCCGGCGTGTCGGCAGCGGCGGATCGGATCGTCGCGGCGGTGCAAGCGGGGCGGCGAGTCACCGTCTATGGCGACTACGACGTGGATGGAGTCACCTCAACGAGCTTGCTTTGGCACTGCCTGCAACTGACGGGTGCCAACGTCGATTACTACATTCCCAGTCGGCTCGAAGAGGGTTACGGGCTGAACTGCGACGCGCTGCGACAGCTTCACACCGATGACCCGACGCGGCTGGTTGTGAGTGTGGACTGCGGCATTACCAGTTGTGCCGAAGCCGCGCTCGCCAAAGAACTCGGGTTGGAACTGATCATCACTGATCACCACCAGTTCGACGAGACGTTGCCGGAATCGACGCTCCTCGTTCATCCGCGTCTACCGGGCAGCTATCCGTTTGGCGAATTGTGTGGCGTCGGCGTCGCGTTCAAGCTGGCATGGGCGATCTGCGCGAGACTCGGTGACGGCAAGAAGGCGTCGCCCAAGATGCGCGAGTTTCTGCTCAGTGCGATTGGCCTCGCCGCGATGGGCACGATTGCCGACGTGGTGCCGTTGGTCGATGAGAACCGTGTCCTCGTTCACTTCGGATTGGCGAGTCTCGTCGAGCGATCGAACCCCGGACTGAAGGCGCTGCTGCGAATTGCCGGGCTGACCGATCGCACGTCGTTGCAAGCGGAAGACGTGTCATTCGCTCTCGCGCCGCGCATCAATGCGGCGGGGCGACTCGGCCAAGCACGACTGGCAGTCGAGTTGCTCACGACCAGCGATGTCGAACGAGCCAACGCGCTGGCGACGTATCTCGATGAACTCAATCGCAACCGGCAGACGGTCGAGCGGCGAATGCTCAAGCAGGCGAAGGAACTTGTCGCCGAACAACCCGAATGGGAAGGTCACCGCGCGTTGGTGCTGTCTCATCCCGACTGGCACGCCGGTGTGATCGGCATCGTCGCCAGTCGTGTCGCCGAGCACTACCAGAAGCCGACCGTGATGATCGCGATGAACGGCGTGAACGGTCTCGCGCAGGGAAGCTGCCGGTCATTCGCGGGCTTCAATCTTCATGCCGGTCTGACGGCGTGTCGGCATTTGCTCGTGGGGTTCGGCGGTCATCATGCTGCGGCCGGATTGAAGATTCAGCCCGACGGGATCGACCAGTTTCGGACGGCCTTCAGTCAGTTCGTCGCCGCCAACCACGACGTGCTGCCGGGAACGGCGGAACAGCAGGTCGATGCCGAAGTCCGACTGGCCGACCTCACCGTGAAGTCGATCAACGAACTTGAACTGCTCGGCCCGTTCGGCGCTTCCAACCGTCGCCCGGTCTTCGTCGCCTCGCACTGCGAACTGGCGGGCGCTCCAAAAAAGATGGGCGAGGGCGAACGTCACCTGTCGCTCCAAGTCCGCCACTTCGGCGTCACAATGCGCGGCATCGCGTTCGGTAAGGGAGAATGGGCCGATGAGATCGCCAAAGTGAACGGCCCGATTTCGATCTGCTTCCAACCGACGATCAACCGCTTCAAAGGCCGCGAAAGCGTCGAGTTTCATCTGATCGACTGGCAGCCGACGCCGGCGGCTTCAACGAAGGTCTATGAAACGGGATCGGATTCATAATTGGACGTTATGCCTCGCACGGCTGAGAATGAGAGTTTAGCGAGCCGCATGCCGTGAGGCTGCGGGTCTTGAACACCGCGAGAAACCCGTGGCCTGACGGCACACGGCTCGCCTAAAACATTCACCCCCAGCCGTGCGAGGTATCGTCGCGCTCCGGAAGTCATCGGCGCGAGCGGACGAATGAGCATCAAATTCAGCTCGATTAACTCATACTCATCACACGTCCAGGACATCTTCGGCTATGCACCCGGCTCGACTCGGACCGTATTTGATCGATCGTAAGATCGGGGCAGGAGGGATGGGGAACGTCTATCTCGGACGGCACAGCGAGACGGGGCAGATCGCGGCGATCAAGGAGTTGCCCGCATCGCTCGCGCGGGAAGAAGGCTTCGTGCTGCGGTTCAACCGCGAAATCGAAGCCATGAAAAAGTTGGACAACCCGCACATCGTCAAGCTGTTTGAAGCGGGAGCCGAGAGCGAGGACGCATACTTCTATGCGATGGAGTACGTCGAAGGGGAGACGCTCACCGCGCGGCTCCGACGCGACCGACGCATCCCGTGGCGCGAGACCATTCAACTCGGCATCCAACTCTGTGCCGGATTGAAGCACGCGCATGACTCGGGTGTTGTTCATCGCGATCTCAAGCCCTCCAACCTGCTGATCGCCACAGATGGGACGCTGAAGCTGACCGACTTCGGCGTCGCACAAGTCTTTGCCGCCGACCGACTGACCATGACCGGCGCGGTACTCGGCACCGCCGAATACATGCCCCCCGAACAGGTTGAAGGCCGGCGCACGGATCGCCGCAGCGATCTCTATTCGCTCGGCGCGGTCCTCTACACGATGCTCGTCGGTCAGCCGCCGTTCTGTGGCGGAACCGCCGTCGAGATCATGCAAAAGCAACGGTACGGCCGCTTCGATCCACCGCGCAACTACGTCCCGGAAATCCCCAACTGGCTCGACGACATTGTCTGCCAGTTGCTTGAAAAGGATCCCGAGAAACGCCTGCCCGATGCGTTCGTCGTCTCAAAACGTTTGAACGAAGTGCTGCGCAAGATGGAGTTGAAGCAGGCGATCGTCGTGGCGGACTCTTCTCCCGACAGCGAGACCCGTGTCGCGGCACCGCTCGCGCCGCAACGCACGATCGGCGCGACGTTCATTCGCAACTTCATGAAGGCTCAAATCGCCGATCGGGATTCAGACTCCATCTGGGAACGGTTCTTCAACAACACGTGGGTGCTGATCGGTTTGCTAATACTGCTGCTGATCGGTGTCGTGTGGTTCTGGCCCGCCGACTCCGATCCGAACGGTCGAGAAAAGGCCGGGCGAGTTGCCCCGCGTTCGGAAGCCGACCGAATCGTTCAAATGGCACGCCTCCGCTGGAAAAGCGGTGACGCCGCCGGTGCGAAAGCCTTGCTCGAGTCGCTTCGCGCCGTCATCGCAGGGGATGAGAAGCAAGCCACAGCCGTCCGCGCGGTCGATCGCCTGCTCGCTTCGATCCGCGATCAACGCGCCACTTACCAGCAAGCCTTCATCCGCGAAGCCCTCGACCGCGCTGAACAACTCGCGATCGACGAACCCGATCAAGCAGCGGCAGTCTGGCTGGGGATCGTGCAGCTCTACGCAGGTGATTCCTCGCTGCGTGATCTCGTCGAGGAAGCACGCCAAAAATGGGAGTCCGTCCCCAAAACGAAAGCCAAGCCAACGAGCGAATAATTCGTACTGGGCAGTGGGTACAATAGTTCGGCGCGGGTCTCCTGACCCCGCCGAAACGCCCGACTGAATATCTCCTCTTCCATTGCGAATACGATTAATTAATCGACCCGATACAAATGCGAAATATCAAAGACATCGCTGCTGGATTCGATTCACTCACTGCCGACGATTTCGATTGGTCGAATCGTGAGGCCAATGGATGGGAACGTCTACAGTTCCTTTGCGATGAATTGGTGGAGATTAGCGAACCGACAACATGCACGCCGATCATGTTTCGCCTGATGGAGCGATTGGATCGCTCCGATCTTGGTACACCGGGACCACTCGTTCATGCGATCGAGAAATTGCGAGGTGGCTATGAGTCATTGCTCGCTGAATCACTTCGTCGCAAACCCTCGCCACTAACCATATGGATGGCCAACCGAATTCTGAATACGAATCCGACAGATACCAATGAATGGCTCGCTCTGCTTCGATCAATTGCAGACCATCCAGAAGCATCAATCCTAGCGAAGCAAGAGGCCGCCGATTTCCTTATCTTTCAGGAGAGAAAAACCTAGCGTCCCTCTTTCGGCGCGGGACTCCCAATCCTGCCGTAGCCTGTAGCCGGTAGTCTACTCTTCACTTTTGACAACGATTGTTCATTTGTTCTCTGTTGTTTTGTTCTGGTTCTTAGCTCCCTTCCGGAGACAGTCCGTTGATGTATCGCTTCGCCGCTCAGAACTTGCTCAGTCGGCCCGTTCGCTCACTACTCGCCTTGCTCGGGTTGACGGTCGCCATCACGGGGATGGTCGGTCTATTCTCCATTGCCTCCGGGATCGACGACACCGTCAATCGCACGTTCGGACGCATTCGTGGGCTGGCAGTGATGCAGCCCGGCGCTCCGATCCCACTCTTCTCGCGACTCCCGGCGTCGTGGGCCGATGAGATCGCACAACAAAAAGGTGTCGGCGTGGTGCGTCCCGAGGTTTGGGTCCGCGCCCAACTGGTCGAGGGCAAGCCGACCTTTAGCCCACCCCGTTTTCTGTTCGGGACCGACATCGAACGGACACTCGCGTTGAAGGAAGCGGTTTATCGCGACGACATTCTCACTGGCCGGTTTCTCAATCTCGAAGACCGTGGCACGTTCCATTGTGTGGTCAGCCAGTCGATCGCTGACGCGCTGCATAAGCAAGTCGGCGATGCACTGCGAGTCGATGGGTACGACCTGACCATCGTCGGCATCTATCGCTGCGGATCTCTTTTGCTCGACGTGGCCATCGTGCTCGACGGAGCCGCCGCCCGAACGATCGGCAACTTCGAGGAGAACCTCGTCACCTCAATCTACTTTGAACCCGATGGAACGGTCCCAAACGCGAAACTCATCGAACAGGTGCAGGCTCTGTTTCGCGGTCGCAAGACGGACGGATGGCGCACCAGTGGACTGGCCGGTCTGGCGGGAACCGGTTCACTCGACCTCGTGAACGTCGCCGCGAAGCTGCTCCTCGCGACACCCGCTAACGCCGCCAATACCGAGAGTCCACCGAAGTCCACCGACGCGACGAACCGCACCGCAGATACAACCGCATCGCAAGAAGAGGCGGTCGAAATCCGCTCGGCTCAAGACTGGGGCGAGAAGATCAGCGAGTTGAGCGGCGATCTCGACATCTTCCTCGGACTGATGACGGCGATCGGAGTCATCATCGCGCTCCTCAGCATTCTCAACACGATGCTGATGAGTGTTGCCGAACGAATGATCGAATTCGGAGTACTCCGCGCCAACGGTTGGTCGTCGTCGGATGTGTTGCGGCTCATCACATGGGAGAGCGCGCTGCTCGGTGCGATGGGCGGAGTCCTTGGCTGTGCCTGTGGTTGCCTTGTCGTGCAAGTCGTGAACTGGACCTTTCCGACCAAAGTCCATCTCTTCGCCAGCCCCAGCCTGCTGCTCTTCAGCCTGCTCTTCAGCACGGCGCTCGGCATGTTAGGTGGACTTTATCCCGCCTGCTGGGCCGTCCGCATGTCCCCCATGGAAGCCATCCGCCGGGGCTGATTTGCGGCATATACGCCGCAAGCTAAAGGGAGCGGCCAAGGGGGCGGGTGTTCGTCTCCGCGACACAAGCATCTCCGCAATCCATCACCCCACTGACACCAGCCGCTCCATGCGCCGGACGATCTCGGTCAATCGCCTCGTGACAGCGACGGTATCCGAAAACGTTCGACGATCCAAACAGAGCCACTTCAACCACGTCCAACCGCTGAGTAACACGCCGCACCGGTCAAGAACCGTCACCAGCGCCAACTCACTCGCGGTGAGCCGCCGGTGCCGCTGATACTCCGCCAACGCGAAGTCCCATTCAGTGCGATCGTCTTCCACCAAACTGCCGATCAGCCGCGCCAAGTCGGCGGCGACGTTCTCGACGCGGCAGGCCGACGGATCGATCAGCCCGGTCACCGCTGCTCCGTCAAACAACAGATGATCGTGCCACACGTCTCGCAGGCACGGCTGCAGACGAAAGGGGATCTCGCGTAGCAGACGCAGTTCCGCCGTGATGGCCTCTCGCCCTCGTTGAAAAAATGTGAACATGAGTCGCGCGAGGCCTCGAATCGCGGAGTCATTCACGAGTCCCGATTGCCCGCCGCTCAATGACTGCGACACGCGAGTGAGTTGCTCAGCATCAATCGCCGCGACAATTTCAAACCGTTCTCGAATCGCCGGTGACACCGCTGCAGACCGGCCGAGAAACCAAACCGCCGCCGCCGCCGCTTGGGGTATGAACCGCTCCGCCAACAGATGCCATTGGGCCAGCAACTCCATCGCAGATCGCAGCCGCTCGCGCGACGGCCTGACGTGATAGTCGGCAACACCGGGCAACCACGGTTCGAGCTGCCAGAGCTGTCCCGCTGTCGAAACGAGGGTCGTACTATTGGTTGTTCTCAGCGGAACCGCGACGCACCGCAGCCCCTCGCTCCGCACATGGTCTAGCAGTCGATGCAGGCCCTCGATGCGTACACGCGGCAGTCCTGATTGAGGCCAACGCCGGAGTGCAAATTCACCGGCCATGGTCTCGACACGCCAGATCGCCGCGCCGCTGAAGCCACCGCGATTTCCCAACGCCTCCACCCGCAACGGCATCACCTGCGGAGCATACTGAGCCAAGACTTCTCGCCAGGAGCCGTCGCTCCGCACCGCGAGGTCATCATCACGTCCCACCACGATCGTCTGCCTCCTGACCAAGGCCACCGATGGATGCTCGCTTGCGCAGCCCGATGACACGGGAATGTTACAAACGCACCTCGCGAAACGCTGCAAGCCCGAACTGGATTCAGTCCGGGCTTGCGTGCGAATTCTTGTCGGAACCTTCGTCGTCGTGACGAGCGCCATTCCGATCGGTGACTACTTGGCCTTCTTCATCCTGGGCAGCTTGTAGTGCGTCTTCTGATCGTCGGTCAGCAGGCCGTGAATCTTCTCGCGAATCGTCCCTTGCAACTTGGTCAGTTCGGGCTTCATGGCATCTTGAGCCTTCTTCTGATCGTCCGTCAGCTTGAGGGCCTCATCGACCGCAGCCTGCAGGTCTTTTCCCTTCTTGCCATCGGCCCGCGCTTTGTCGCCCGCTTCTTTGCGAGCCTTCTTCTGATCGTCGGTCAGCGTGTCATCCAGTTTCTTGGTGAGTTCACTGAGCTTTGCCCCGTGTTCCGTCTTGATCGCTTCCAGCTTCGTCTTCTGGTCGTCCGTCAGAGTGATCTCTTTGGGAAGCGTGAAGATTTGCTGACCAGCCGCCATCGCAGCCTTCTTCTTGCCCTTTCCCTTGGCCTCTTGAGCCATCCCGATCGACGAGACCAGCGACGCCATCAACCCGAACACCACCACCATTCGCACCAAACCTCGCATCACAGACTCCTTCATTGGGAAATCCTTGGACAAACAAACGCTCACTTCAAGCCGCCCGCCGATTGGGCACAGGGCAGCATCAGGCCGCCGTGTGACACTCGGTTACAAAAAGAATCTCAGTCATGGAATGACTGAGCTGACGTTTCCGACAAAAGTCTTGTGAGCCGGGTGCCGTGAGGCCCCGGACTTCTAGGCGAAGAACCCGGGGCCTCACG
>JAYTXB010000189.1:0-1210 GCA_043743205.1 Schlesneria sp. | reverse complement strand
AGCGTTGTTTCCGGCGAGGGGCCGTTGTCGCAGCAGACAGCACTGCAACGGCAGTTGGGCCACGAGCTCCTCGGGGACGAGTTTGCTGACGCTTCCTTCCAAGCAGCAGGCCACGATCACGTCCAAGCTCGCGTGGGATTGCGAGCCGAATAGCAGTTCATCCGAGTCCTGAATCGTCTGCACGAACTTCAGTTGGATCTCCGGAAACTGAGCTTGGAACTGGTGTCGCACCTCATCCAAGACCGACGGCAACACACGCATGTTGATGAGGTTCGTTGTGCCGATGCGAATCGTCACGGGACGTTGCAATGACTCGTCCTTCAACAGCGAAACCGCCGCGTCATAGTGTTCGCGCACGACAGCCAATTGATCACAGAGTTCCTTCAGTTGAGCCACGTCGTGAACGAAGAGGTCCAAGATGCGGCGACTCACGAAGTCGCGATCCAAACCGAGAGCATCCGACAATTGCTTGCAAAAGGCGGGGAACCGAGTCCCCCGCACGTAGCTGCCCGCCTTGGCTTTGTCCTCCGGCTCATTCCGCACGCGCAGATGCTGTTCGAGAAACTTCACCACGTCTGTATTGGTGTCAAACTTCGAGCGGTTCCGCAGTGCCTCATCGAGCATCGCACGCAGTTGATCGCACTTGTAAATGGTCGGCCCTTTACCGGGTGTCGGTTTGGATTTCTTGGTCGATCCAGTGGCAGTGGCCATGCGAGTGACTTCCGAAATGGAGCAGACTTCGGCGGAACACAGAGACAATTCACCGCGCGAGCTTGAGCTTGCCCGCGGCGACAACAAGCCAACGGGCGACAACAAGCCAACGATCGTCCTGTTGCAAAGCTGCGACTACTTGCCGAAGTTGCCGAGCGGTTTGAGGCGGATGTTGCGGAAATCGACTCGCATCGGGCCGCCGCTGTGGACTTGCAGAGCCACGATTCCGGAGCGGGCGATGTCAGCATCCGCCTCTTTGTAATCGACCGTCGTCACGCCGTTGATCTTCAGCGTGATGTGATCTCCCTCGGCGCGGATCGTGTATTCGTTCCAGTCCGACTTCTTGAGAACCGGCTCCAACTCGGGCGCTGCCTGAACGAGGACTTTGTTGCGGCGAGACTCGTCGTACAGACAGCCCCAGTACTTTTCGCCGAGGTCCGCTTGATAGCCGGAGACCTCGGTGGTGTTCGGCAGCTTCTTCGTGCGGAACTGCACGCCG
>JAYTXB010000188.1:0-7053 GCA_043743205.1 Schlesneria sp. | reverse complement strand
CGAATTGGTCGCCCACGGAGACTCGACGGCCGCGGAGAAAGTCGGCGGTGGTCATCGGGCGTTTTCCGTCGGGTTGGAGCGAGAGAATTGCTACGGCAGCGGTACCACAGGAGACGACCAGTTGATGATCGACAAGGGTGAGGATTGTTCCCGGCTCGGTCAATTCACTTGAGTCGGCTCCTTCACGGCGGTCGGCGGCGAGGACTTCCACCGCGAGAATCTGAAGTCGGAGCGGTGGTTTGTCGAGTTGATGCAGTTCGGTAAAGGAGCCGGGCCAAGGTTGCATGCCTCGCACGTGGCGAGCGACCTGTTCGGCGGGTTGCTGCCAGTCAATCCGACCATCGGGCTTGGCGAGCTTGCGGACACGCGTGACTTGCGCCGAGTCTTGCTGCTCGCGCGAGACCGTTCCGGCCATGATCTCGTTGATGACCCGTAGCGTCAGCGGGACGGCGAGCGCGGCGAGTCGTTGTTCGAGTTGGCCGGTCGTTTCAGTCGGGGCGATCGGCGTGATGACTCGGCCGAGCATTGGGCCGGCGTCCATCTTTGGTTCGATCTCGATAATCGTCACGCCGGTTTCGGCATCGCCATTCAGAATCGCGGCGTGAATGGGCGTCGCGCCGCGGTACTTTGGCAAGAGTGACGCATGGATGTTGATCGTGCCGCGCGGCGGAATGGCGAGTACGGCAGGGGAGAGCATCTGGCCATATGCGGCCACCACGAAGAGGTCCGCGTGCAGAGCCTGCAAGTCGGCGAGAGCCTCGAGGGTTTTGATCGAGTCGGGTTGTAGGACTGTTAAGCCTCGCTCTTCGGCTGCGACCTTCAATGGGTTGACGTGCTGATGATGCCCGCGTCCCGAACGATCCGGTTGAGTGACCAGTCCGACTACCTGATGCGGCGAATCGAGCAGCGCGAGAAACGACGGCTGGGCCAGATTCCCGGTCCCCATGAAGACGATGCGGAGAGTCACGACGGTGGTTTTCCTTGATGATGGCAGAACACGTTGGCTTTGCAGCCAGCCGAAGGCTGCGTTGTCGGAGTTGTACAAACCACCTTCTGTTTTCAGACGCGCTCGCCTTCGGCTGGCGGCTAAACGAGTGCGGCTTTCAGCCTTTGCCTATCGCAACTTTCTCAGCAGGACAGGCATTCCAAAAGTCTCTTCAAACAGCGAACCGGTTTGCTTGAGGGCCAACTGTTCCAAGCTGATGTCTTCCACCTGCGGGATCGCGATTACGAGGCGGCCACCCTCGCGCGAGAACTTCAACTCGTGCAGGCGTTGGCCGCGCGAGGCTTCCAACGCATCGGCAATGCGGAGCATGGCGGCCATCTTCACAACGGCAATGCGCTGATCTCTATCGAGAGCGGTAAAGACCGTGTGAATCGACTTGGGAGACGAGCGGCGGTGATAGCGTGCGGTCAGCGCGACGAGCTGCACGTCGGAACGACTTAACCCGAATAGCTCGCTGTTTTGGATCAGATACATCGTGTGCTTGTGATAGCTGCCGGTGCTGACGAACTGACCGATCTCGTGCAACAAGGCGGCGACGCAGAGCAACAACTCAAAACGAGGAGCCAGTTGGTGTTCATCTCGCAACCCTTGAAAGAGGATTTTGCACAGCTTCGAGACTTGTCGCGCGTGAGGTTCATCGAAGTCGAACTTGCGGCCGAGGTCGATCGACGAGCGAATGACTTGATTGCTGAAGTCTTCGTTCCAACCACCGCGCGTCGCCATCTCTTTGAGCAACCCGTCTCGCAGATTGATGCTGGCAACGATCACCTGTTTCAACTCGAACGCCCGCGCCAGCATGACATACGCGAGGAGTGCCGGTCCCAACGTTCCGGCATCGGGGAAGGTAATGTGATACTTGTGAACGAGCTTGTCCTCGTTGAGTGACAGCACGGTGTTGGTCAGCTCTTCGAGGTCACTCAGCGGAATGCGTGTCAGCGTGTCTGGGTCCCAGTCTGTAATCAGCTGTCCGGCGGCGAATCGCATGTCGCCGCCGAGCGTCACCATTTCCTGAGCCTGCTCGGCAGGAACCTGTTGCAAAATCTGGTCGATCACGCGCTGGATTTGCGCCTCCATCAGTCGCCGGGTGGCGGCTTGCGACGAGTGATACGCTTCGAGCGACTCACGGATACGCAACGAGCCGAGCCGGTAGGTATGTGCGAACAGCACATCGGCGTTCTGTACCTGAAGTAGTTCCGTGCTTCCGCCGCCGACTTCCGTAATGACGGTGCGTGCGTCGGTCAATTGCGGGTCGAGACGCAGCAGCGGTTGAATGCCGAGGTACGTGATCCGGTTCACTTCCGCTTCGTCGATGGGAACGACTTGAATGCCGGTCGCCGTGTAGATGCGGTCGAGAAAGCCGAGCTTGTTGAGGGCCTCGCGCACGGCACTCGTCGCGACAACACGCACCTGTTCCGGGCGTTCGATCCCGTACTCGGCGAGGACTCGTTTGTAACTTTTGAGGACGCGCACCGACTCTTCAATCGTGCTCTTCTCGATCGACCCGCGCGTGAATGTGTCCTTGCCGAGCGTCACCGCCTGCGACAGCGCTGAGAGGAGTCGCACGTTGGCGAGATCGTCAATCTCGGCAATCGCCATGCGGATCGAAGTGGTCCCAATGTCGATCACCGCTGCCGGGCGAGCGTTGTGTGAGCGTGGGGTTGTGGAAGAATCAGCGGGCATCGTCGGGGTTCGTTTCACTCATGATGCGACCGACAGTAGCCGGTCAAATGCAGTCTCTTGATATCGCTGATTCGTGGCGCGCGAGGTGATTCCCTCTATTGCTCCACGCAGCGTCTGGCCCAAGCGGCGGCTCCCATCGCACCGGCGTCGTCACCGAGCTTGGCCACTTTCAATTCGTAGGTCTTCTGAAATGACGGCATGATGTTTTTGATGATCGACTTGCCGACTTCTTCTAAGTACAGCTTGGGGAGTGCTTCGACGAGACCACCGCCGAGCACAATGACATCAGGCAACAACAGGTTCACCGCACCGGCGATCGCGGTCCCGAGATGCTTCGCGCCATCGCGCACGATCTGTTCGACGACCTCATCCCCTTTTTCAATCGCTTCTTTGATCGTGCCGCTGCGAATGTTGGCGAGGTCCGTTCCGGCGATGCGCAGGATGTTGGGAGCCTGACCGCGATACGCCGCCTTGGCGATCTCGGCTGACATCGCCAATCGGCTGGCCACGGTTTCGAGACAGCCGCGTCGTCCGCAACCGCACAAGGGGCCGTCGGGGACCATCAGCACATGGCCGATCTCCAGACAACTCGACCGCTTGCCGCGATAGATGCTGTCGTTGTAGACCAACCCGCCACCGATCCCCGTGCCGGGAAAGACCCCGAGGACCGTTCTCGCTCCCACTGCGGCACCGAAGCGGTACTCGCCATACACGCCCGCATCGACGTCGTTACTGATGAAGGTGGGACAGCCGAATTCCTTTTCCAGCAGCTTCTTCAACGGCACATTCTTCCAGCCGAGGTTGGGAAGTTCGAGGATCACTCCCTCATCCAGATCGAGCGGGCCAGGGCAACCGATGCCGATCCCACCCAAGCGGTCCTTGGAAACTTGGGCTTCTTCCAGCAACTTGTCGATGACGGATCGAATCCGTTCGAGACCGAGTTCGACACCGTCGGCCCCGCGTGTCTTTTTCTTGCGGCGGGTGATCGTTTCAAATTTGCGATCGAACAACACCGCACTCATTTTCGTCCCGCCGAGATCGAAGCCGACCCAGACTTTGCCTTCCAAGACGGGTGGCCTTGGGGGAGTGGCCTCCGTCAAGGGCGCAGCGGCGGGAACGTCACTGACGAGCAAGCTGGCATCAGAAACAGGCGGTTCAGTTGTCAAGGCAGGTCCGTTTCACATGCGAGTGTCACCGGCAACGATCCATCGAGCGAGGCAGAGAATAACACAAACTTTCTGGCGGAGAACCTCACCCGCGCGGGCACGCTACGAGAGCAGCCAAGAGGGACGGCAGAAAAATTAGGGGTAGAAAAAAGGGATGACGTTTTCGGTAGCCGCTGGACCGTGTTTCTGGCGCAAGCCTTCTCTTACCTGTCGTCTTCATTTTTTCTACCCCCAATTTTCTACCGTCCTTCTGCTCGTGCGGCCTCCCGTCCTGCGCTTCATCTTGACCGGTTTTCGGTCCACAGATACCGTCCCGCCGCTTTCAGGGTTGCCGAGTGAGAAACATGGGGCGAGTTTCTCACTAAAACGGTTGCCATTCTCGTCAGCGACTTTTGTCTTGCTGCCGTCTGCCCGTTCTCTTTTACGATCGCGGACTCGTCGCCGTGGCCGGCTTTCACACACACATCGCCGTCAGTACTGCCGTGGGCGTGGGCTACGCCATGTGGGGCGGTGCGCAGTACGAGTTGCCACTTTCGACGTGTGCGCTGGCGGGAGGACTCTGTTCCATCGCCGGGATTATGCCGGACCTCGATAGCGACAGTGGCATCCCCGCGCGCGAGACCATCTCGCTCGCAGCGGCGATCGTTCCGATGCTCCTCTTTCAGCGGTTTCAAGCGCAAGGTTTAAGTGTCGAGCACATGGCTTTGTTTGGCGCGCCGATCTATCTGGTGATCCGCTTCGGCTTGGGATCGGTCCTCAAGTCCGTGTCGGTTCATCGCGGGATGTTTCACAGCATCCCGGCGGCGGTCATTGCCGGGTTGATCGGCTACCTGATTTGCGACTCAGGCGTGAGTCTCGTCCGCTACTACAAGGCGTTCGCGGTCACGCTCGGTTACATGACGCATCTGCTCTTGGACGAAATCTGGAGCTTAGAGTTCGGAGCGGGGGTCCCTCGTGTGAAGAAGTCATTCGGCACGGCACTCAAACTGTTCGGGGATGATCCCGGCGCGACACTCAGCACCTATTGCTTGCTCGGTCTGCTCACGCTCTTCGCCGTCAACGATCAATCGAATCCGCACTTAACTCAGCCATTGCCGTTTGCGAAACGAACGCCGACTCGCGCTCCTGCGGTCTCGCGCGTCCCCACAGCTTCGCGGCCAGCGACCACTGCGCCGCGAATTCCGTATGACGCCAATCGGCCTGCTCGACAAAGTCCGGCTGACGGGCGACGCGACGCCGCGCAACTCGAACCGACTTCTTCGCGTGGTCCTTCACGCTGGGAGGATGATGACCGGCCGCCGTCCGATCCTTGGGATCGGCCTCGCGACCGCCGGTATGAAGCTCAACCGGTGGAAACTCGCCCCAGTGCGATCTCGCGGTACGAAACGACTCGCGAACGAACCACTCGCGAGAACACGCCGCGCGATGCCACGACTCAGCAACAGGCACCGTTCGACGAATACGAACAACGCCCGCGAGCCGCTCGCAGAACGAGACTGGATGACGATTGGCGATAATGTGAGTCGAGTAGGCGGTCGGGTGGGTCGAGCCCACCGTGGACAACTGCGACTTTCGGTGGGCCTCGATGACGCGACCCACCCGACGTTAGCGACGACGATGAATTGGGTTTGAATCGAGTCGGAACGACCGCAGCGACGAAGGAATCGACGATGACAATTTACGACGGCGTGATGGGCTTGATCGTGCTGTACACGGTTGTGACGGGCTTCTGGCGCGGAGCCGCTTGGCAGATCGCTCCGATCGTGTCGTTGGTCGCAGGCTATATGGTCGCGATGCCGATGTCGGTCACGGCGGCGCACTACTTCGGGCAGCCGCCGCTCAATCGTTTGTTCGCACTCGTCACGATCTACATCCTCGTGTCGCTGACGGTCTACTTGTTCTTCCGGTCATTCCGCGAAGGGGTCGAAAAGGCACAGCTCACGGAATTTGATCGGCATCTCGGCGCGATCCTCGGCGGACTGAAGGGTGTGATCGTGACGTTGTCGGCCACGTGCGTGCTGCTGATCTACGTCCCGCCGTCACGCGAGATCATCCTGAAGTCGAACAGCAGCACGATCGCCTCCAAGTTGATCTCCACGATCTACCCCGTGTTACCACACGCGATGCACCTCATCCTCGAACCTTACCTGCACAAGCTGGGCGATCAGTTGCCGATCGAGTTGACCGATCCCCATCATGACGATGGCTTCCAGAGATCGACCACGACCAGTCGTCGGCAACCGAAAACGCTGCCAGCGCCACGTCCGTCGCGCTCGGATGTGAACAACTTCCTGCAACCGACCTCGCTCGACGATGAGTTCGACACGCATCCCGTTTCGCGCAACCGCACCCCCGCGCGGACACCGACACCCCGCGAAGAGGACGATTACCAATTGCCCGCGCGCCGGAACAACACCGCGCCGCGCGACTACATTCCCGACGAGCCGGTTCAGGCCCCCACGACATCACGTCCGAAGCGTCCCATTCCACGTTCTGCTGAGGAAGTCGATCCGTTTGAAGCGGCCGATCCCGACAAGGCCGCCGGGAGATTGCGATAGGAAGAACGGAGTGGCATGTGTTCGTGGGATCGGCTTCCAGCCTGTCAGACTTCATCGCGACTGTCAGAAACGCCCCCGTAGGATGGGCACTCTTGCCCGTCCGGAGTTCTATACATCGCGGCCATGAATGGGACGTTTCCGAACTGTTCAAGAGCCTACTGTAGTCTTGTCGCTCCGCCGACAAGATGTCCCGTCGGCGGAGCGACGGGACAACAGTAGAAGGTCGCAAAACGCCTCGCTCCAAGCCGCGTGAGGTAGACCTTCAAAACCGGACGGGCAAGAGTGCCCATCCTACGTTGCGAGTCGATCGCGATCAGAGTCACGTCTCGTCGAACAGCGCGTCCACGAAGCGATCGGGGTTAAACAGTTCGAGGTCGTCAATCTGCTCGCCGACGCCGACGTATTTGACGGGCATGCCCATCCGCTGACGAATCGCGACCGTCACGCCTCCCTTTGCCGTGCCGTCGAGCTTCGCCAGCACGATCCCCGTGCAATGCGCCGCCTTGCCGAAATGCTCGGCTTGGTTGAGACCGTTCTGGCCCGTGGTGGCGTCGATCACCAACAGGCATTCGTGCGGCGCACCGGGGATTTTCTTCCCGATCACGTTGCGAATCTTCTCCAGCTCCTTCATCAGATTCGCCTG
>JAYTXB010000187.1:0-5086 GCA_043743205.1 Schlesneria sp. | reverse complement strand
CATCTCACTTTGGGTCGCGTGAGGTATCGTTGCGACCATGACTCAACCACGAACATTCATTCTGACCGGAGGCGGAACGGGCGGGCATCTTTATCCCGGCGTCGCCGTCGCGCTGGAACTACAACGTCGCGAAGCGGACGCGCGGCTATTGTTCGTCGGTTCCGAACGAACACTTGAGCAGACGATTCTCAGTCGCCATCAGTTCGAGCGACGCGGTCTCTCTGTGGAACCACCGCGCGAACTGACACGTCATCCGTGGCGGTTCGTCACTCGTAACTGGTCGGCCTGGCGAGCGGCTCGACAGTTGATCCACACCGAGCGCCCTAGCGCCGTCATCGGCTTGGGCGGTTACGCCAGCGCGCCGCTCGTGTGGGAGGCTTCTTGCGCAGGCTGTCCCGTCGCTCTGCTCGAACAAAACGTCATCCCCGGTCGAGCGACACGCTGGTTGAGTCGTCTCGCGAGCGTCGTCTGCACGTCCTTCAACGAGACCGCCCAACAATTGCCGCGCGGCGTGACGGTCGAACTCACAGGTAATCCCGTCCGTCGCGAGATCATCGAAGCAATGCCTTCGATCTCGGAGACATTGGCTACCGCAGCACATGCTCCGCGCGAGTTACTCATTCTCGGCGGCAGTCAGGGAGCCGATTCGCTGAATGAAGCCGTCGTCGCTGCATTGCAGTTGATTGGTGATGCTTGTGCCGGCTGGCGAATCGTTCATCAAACGGGACCGCGCCAAGTCGATGCGATGCGTGCCGCTCACGCCGCGCTCTCGACCAATTTTCTCGTGGAAGCATTCTTCGACGACATGCCCGCTCGCTACCGGGCGGCGTCACTCGTGGTCTCGCGCGCCGGAGCAACGACGCTCGCCGAACTCGCCTGCGCCGGACTTCCCGCAATCCTCCTGCCATATCGGCACGCGATCGATAACCATCAACGTGCGAATGCCCTCGTACACTCCGCTGATGGAGCTGCCAGCTTGGTCGAGCATCTCGCATCAAACACGGAAACTTCGACGGCACTCGCAACGGCACTCTGCCGCCCGATGCAAGACGATGAGCTACGTAGTCGAATGAGCCGTTCGGCCAGAGACCTCGCTCGACCGCTGGCCACTCAGGCGGTTGTTGATCGGGTTTTGTCGATGGTTGACGGATGAAGTCTGTTGAATCAGAGTCATCGAGCCGTGGCAAATGACCGCTCGAATGCCCAATGTTGAGGCGGCTCACGATCACGAGATATTCACCGGGAACGGGACCGCCGAGCGTTCCAATCCCCATGAAACGCAACGCTTGACAGCGATTCCCACTGACTGGATGATGCCGCCGCTCAATGGAGCATGAGAATCGGTCGCTGTTTCACGAGCCGCTCGTTGATGTGCGGTGTGAAGCGTGCGGTGGCTGCGGGCCAAAGCGACGAGTCAGGAACATTTCAGTCGCGGGGATTCACCTCGCAGGGGAAGCAAGACATGTCTAGTGGACAACGACGGCTGGATATCGAAGAAATCGGCGGAGTCACAGTCGCCAAGTTCGTCGATAAGAAAATTCTGGACGAGACCAACATTCAGAACATTGGCAATCAACTCTTCGCTCTCGTGGACGAAGACGGTCGCAAGAAAATCGTTCTCGACTTCAGCGTCGTCGAATACCTCTCCAGTGCGGCCCTCGGCAAGCTGATCACGATGGACAAGAAGGTCAAGGCGGCCAAGGCCAAGCTGCGACTCTGTTCCATTCGTCCCGAAATCTACGAGGTTTTTGAGATCACTCGCCTCAACAAAATCTTCGACATCAAGGCGACTCAGGAAGACGCCCTCGAAGGTATCTAAAGTCAGCCGTCGCCTTGTCACGCAGCCGCCGTTCGGTGGCTGCTCTTCTTTCCTACCGGTTGTAATCACACACCATGCCGGTTCACGAACAATTCGAGGTCGTGATTCCCAGCGATACCGATGCAGGGCAAGCGGTGCAGGAACGCATTGTCGCCCGCTTGGAGAGCTTGGAGTATTCCATGCGCGATGTCTTCGGCATTCGGCTGGCGCTCGAAGAGGCGCTCGTCAACGCGATCAAGCACGGCAATGGCTTAGACCCCGACAAAACCGTGCGAGTGAACTGCCTGATCGAAGACGATCTCCTGCGAGTCGAAATTGAAGATCAAGGCCCCGGCTTCAACATGAGCGATGTCCCCGACCCAACCGCCGAAGAGAATCTCGAACGTCCCTGCGGTCGAGGCATCATGCTGATCCGCTCGTTCATGACGAGCGTCGAGTACAACGCCAAGGGAAACTGCGTGGTCTTGGAAAAGCGACGCACGGCCGGTTGATCGTCATGGCGAATTGTGGCCCTTGGTCACACATTGACCAAGAGCCATAAATCCAATAATGCCCTGAGTCACAGCACTTTCTCAATCGTCTCGCGCAGGATGGCCCCCGACTTTTGGAGAGCCATTTTTTCTTTCGGCCAGAGATCGACTTCGATCACGCCGAGAACTCCCTTGCGCCCGATTACAGTTGGCACCGAGATCGCCACGTCGCGCAGTCCGTAGGCGCCGGTTTGCAGAGAACTGACCGGCAGGATGCGGCGTTGGTCGAGGGCGATCGCGTGGACAACATCCGCGATGGAAACTCCCACAGCAAAGCCAGCTCCACCCTTCTTCTTGATGACTTCCGCGCCGCTGCCGCGAGTCTTCTTTTCGATGTCAGCAATCAGTTGCGAATTCACGCCGGGATATTTTTCCAGCGGCAATCCGGCGATTTGAGCGGCCGACCAGATCGGGACCATGCTGTCTCCGTGTTCGCCGTAGATCGTCACATCGACCTGAGTCGGCGGGACATCCAAGCGTTGAGCCAGCAGGCTGCGCAGCCGTGTCGTATCGAGGACCGTGCCGAGGCCGATCACCTGCGACGCCGGCAACCCGAGTTCCTTAATTGCCAGATACGTGAGGACATCGACCGGGTTCGAGACCACGAACACAATCGCATCCTTGCGCAGGCCGCTCGACTTGAGTTCTGTCAGGATGCCGCGAAACAGAGTCACGTTGCGACCGATCAGATCGAGACGGCTCTCCTCCGGCTTGCGTCGCAGCCCGGCGGTAATCACCACGCAGTCACTGTCCGCGCACGACTTCATGTCGCCCGACGTGATCTTCTGATCGGCGAGAATGCTCGCCCCGTGCAGCAGGTCCAAAGCCTGTCCCTCGCACGCCTCCTGGTTCACATCCACCAGATGAATGTGCCGCACGATCTTGCCCGCCTGCAAAGCAAACCCGGCACAAGACCCGACCAAACCGCCACCGCCGATAATGCTGACTTTCATTTGTCTGCCCAAAATAAAGTTTCAGGAATCGACCTGTTTCTTTCAAACCATTGAATTCTTCTGCAATCGTGCCTCCTGTGAGGCAATCGACTTCTTCTGCGCGAAGTAACTTGGAATCGCCACTAAAGGTACAAGCAGCCCTCCAGAGGCAAGCAATCCATTCGTCATGTTGTACCGCAACATTCGCTTGAGTAATTCACGGGCATCGTCAGGCTTCAAATAGACTTGGTGCTCCGTCTGAACAAACCACGCCAAGATGCCGTCGTAAGTGTGGTAGTGAAGTTCAACAAGCCCAGGGCCATCGACATTGCTAAATTCAATCCCGTCATACACTCTTCGGAATTTCTTCTTCGGCTTCGTTCGAATCATCCGAATTGCGAGAATCGGCACACCGATGAGCAACAACAGAACGATTGCAACAGTTCCTAATACAAAGACTTTCTCCATGAAGTCCCGCACAAAACACTCCCTTCCAATCGTTCAGACTCACAATCACTTGCTCATCGCCGCCACGACTTGTTCCGTGATGAGCCTGACTAGCGTCTCCATGTCCGGTTCCGACTTCGATCCGTTGTTGAGGGCACTGATGATCGGAGCGGCTCCGATAATTGCACCGCTTCCGCCGGAAGCGGCCTTCTGCCGTTCGAGGTAGCCGGGATAGACCGGAGCTGGCTCGAACGCTTTTTGTTCGGGCATCTGCTCTTTGTAGCCGTCGCGGAATGCCGTGTTGCTGCACAGGTCGCAGTCTTCAACGTGGAAACGCGGATCGTCGAAGCCGAGCTTCTTCTTCAGGTCGAGCAGTTCGACCGACTCACGCTCGTTGAGATACGTCACGCGGCCGAGTTGCTTCGACAAGAGCAGGATGCGGCAGTAGGCGTCGAGAATCTCGGTCTTCCAATACGCCTCTTCAATGGTCTTGCCGAACGTCACCGTGCCGTGGTTGGTGAGGATGATCGTGTTGACTCCATTCGCCAGGAATGGAACCACCGTGTTGGCGAAGGCATGGCCACCGGGAGTCTCATACGGCGCGATCGGCACCTCGCCCATGAAGACTTCAATCTCGGGGAGGATGCACTGCGGGATCGGTTCGCGAGCCACCGCGAACGCCGTGGCATGCGGCGGATGGCAGTGAACGACCGCCTTCACGTCCGGCCGATGTTTCATGATGGCCAGGTGCAGCAAGACCTCGCTGGTCCGCTTCCGCTTGCCGGCGATCTGCGTCCCTTCCATATCGACCGCACAGATGTCATCGGGAGTCATGAAGCCCTTGCAGATCATCGTGGGCGAACAGAGGACCTCGTTCTCGCCAACGCGAATCGAGATGTTCCCATCGTTCGCCGCCGCGAAGCCCTTGTTGTAGACGCGACGTCCGATCTCGCAGATGTCTTCTTTGAGCTTCCGATCGTTGATCCCGGAGTTCCACTGGCTGGCCATTTGAGTTTCCTTGCGTTGCCTTTTCGTTTCGGCGCGTGGCCAACGGCCCGCGTGCGGTGATCTATCGACTTGGAAAAGCAATCCGGCCGTTCGACGCGCGGGCCGTTGGCCACGCGGTTAAACGAGTGATCAGTCTTCCGATTCACTCCACCTCAATCGTGTCCAAAATGCAGGCGTTGTAAGCGTCGAGCGGCTTGTAGTTGGGAGCGAACGGGTTGGCCGCTTCGCCTCCTTCACTGAAGCTGATCTTTGCTCCGGGCGACGCGCCGAGTTCGTCGTATACGACGAGAGCTTCATCTCGTCCCTTGTCGTCTCCCTTGAGTCCGGCGACGTTCAGCGGCACAACGACA
>JAYTXB010000186.1:0-1263 GCA_043743205.1 Schlesneria sp. | reverse complement strand
GCGGAAGGCTGTGGTCGATGATGTCCTGCAACTGACGGACCTCACGCACAAGATCGACTCGCAGGTCGATTCGCTGTCGCGCGGGATGAAGCAGCGGCTTTCACTGGCTCGCGTACTGCTGCACGACCCGGCGGTCTTGTTGCTCGACGAACCGGCGTCGGGCCTCGATCCACGGGCGCGCATTGAAATGCGCGAGTTGCTCAAGGCGTTGAAGGAGATGGGGAAGACGATCCTGATCTCCAGCCACATCCTGCACGAACTGGCTCAGCTCTGTACTCGCATTGGGATCATTGAGACCGGCCGCATGGTTGCCGAAGGATCGGTCGCCGAAATCTATCAACGTCTCGGCGTCCTCAAGATTGTCCACGTTCAAGTCGCTCACCAAACGCCCGCTCTCGTGGAGAGCTTGCGAGCGTTGGCGGGCGTCACTCAGGTCGATGACCAAGTGGACCGGCTTTCGATCCGCATCGAAGAAGGCCAGCTTGAAGTGGAAGACCTGCACGACTTCATCCACGCTCAAGGTGCCCGCATCCGCATGTTCCAACCCGAGGTCATGGACATGGAGACCGCGTTCATGAAGTTGACCGAGGGGCAGACGGCGTGAGGATTCAGGAATCAGGTGGCGGGGGCAGGAAGACGACGAAGTGTGCTTGTGCTTTGAAGGTAGCCCTGTCGCTCCGCGACAGGTAGCGAGAGCGCAAGAGAGAGGCCCAATCGCGGAAAGTCGATTTGTTATCGGGCACTCAATCCGCGACGCGCTTCCTGTCGCGGAGCGACAGGGCTACCTTGCCGGATAGGCTTCATGGTTCGTTACTTCACTTCGGAACCCCCTCATGAACGACTGCACTCTGGGCACCGGGACACGGTTGATTGGTGTCTTGGGCGGTCTTGCGAACGATCAGCCATTGCTAATTCTCTGATGGCCCCTGATCCCGGACTTCTTTAAGAAACGCAGCACCATGGATCTCTCGCGACTCAACATCGGACTGCCGCTGCTGGCGAAGGAACTGACCGAGCAATCGGCGCGGCGGCGGACTTACGTCATTCGTGTCGTGTATGCGGTGGCGTTGTATGGCTTCACGCTGTGGGCGTTCTGGAATCAGCTCGGCAGTTGGAACAGCAACTCGTTCTCGATCTTGGGGCGAGGCCGTGAGTTGTTCGAGTCGATGGCGTGGTTGCAGTTCGCCGGGCTGTATCTGTTCCTGCCAGCGATGACCTGCGGTGTACTGACGAGTGAAAAGGAACGAGACACGTTGGCGCTGT
>JAYTXB010000185.1:0-19897 GCA_043743205.1 Schlesneria sp. | reverse complement strand
CCATCGCTCCAGACGGCGGTGATCGATTCCACGATTGGCGTCGAGGTACACGAGACCGACACGACACCCGGTCCCATGATCGATTGCAGCGTCTCAATGCTATGCAGGGGCCGAGTGAACTGGTCCGCCACGGGAGACTTCAAGGCCCAGCCACCATAGACATCGCAGCCGAGCACGCGTCCCACTTCCGGATGATTCCGCATGCCGCTGAACCCCGCGCTGAAGCGATGTTGCGAGCTGCTCCAACACGGCACCTTCAGTTCGTGAGCCAGCTTGAGTATCGCGACGGCATCGACTGCTGAAGACGCAAGCGGGCGGC
This sequence comes from Schlesneria sp., assembly GCA_043743205.1. Lineage (GTDB taxonomy): Bacteria > Planctomycetota > Planctomycetia > Planctomycetales > Planctomycetaceae > Schlesneria. The sequence continues at coordinate 19,578 of JAYTXB010000185.1, read as the reverse complement.
TGATGAACAGCGGCTTGCCAGCCTTCAGTACGGACGTGGCCTGAGCCAGATGCAATCGACCATCCATGCTGAAGATCATTACGGCATCGACTCGTTTAAGCAGGTCATCGAGCGATTCCACCATCTCAATGGGCGGCACCGCATCCTTCGGATCGGCCGGATTTTGATACTGCTTCAAGAGTTGGTCACGCCAGCGCGCCGTGAGTTCCGCGCTTTCAGGATAGTCGTCACTTCCGACTGGATACGCCGCGACGACGCGAACTCCCGCGAAGACTCCTTCGGCGTGAGGTCGATTGAGAAACTCCGTGTAGGCCACCGACCCAAAGTTATCGATGCCGAGTATGCCCACTCGAACCTTGTCGGCGGCATGACCGGTGTCACCCCAACAGACAATTTCCCACATGACGACAGCGATCAGCACAGGGAACAGACGACTTCGAGTCATGAGAACGTCCTCAAGCAAGGAACCTAAATGAGATCACAGGCACAACGCGCCGGATCCTACCGTGATGGCGGTGTCCGGACGATGGTGACACTTCGCCTCTCCGTTCCGGTCGCTGGGGAGCGATCGAAAGTGACGTGCGACTCGCGTGCTCCACCAACGGAAAGACTCGGACGGGTTGAGCGTCCGAGTCCTCATGGTGCGTCAGCGAGCCGTCATCACTTGGCGGCCTTCTTGACTTCATACGCCTTCTTGAAGGCTTCGTCGCTGAAGACCAGTTCGGCCTGGGCGTCGCCCGTGGCTGCGGCAACCTTGCCCTGGCATTTTTCACAGCAGAAGGTGACTTTGACGCCGCCGACTTCCACGGTCTTATCGGCGTTCAACGCGGCACCCGATATCGGGCACTTGACCTGAGTCGTCTGGCCGGTGGCCACCAACTGCTGATTGGCCTTGGTGGCATACTTGGCCGTGTCCTTCTCAAACGCCTTGGGGCAGTTCGCACAGCAGAAGTAAACCTTGCCACCCTTGTAGTCGACCGTCTTATCCTGCAAAGCAGGCTTGTTCGCGACTGGACAGGTGGCCTTGAAAGGCTTGTCCTTTTCTTCGGCGGCATACGCGACGAGACCAACGGCCAACACGGCGGAGAACATGACACTCAAATTGCGAATCGACATGGAAGTAACCCTTTCGTTCCGATGAGAACACTGCAAGCGAAGTGCTTGCAGCAGCGAGGCGCACCACAATGGAGCGGATCGAAAAATGATCGACAGGCGAGCCTGCCAACATGCGACAGGAGTCCGAGCAACAGGGACGGCTACGGAGAGCAGCCCTGCGAGGCAAACGGATCACGTCAGCCAGCGACAGAGTCGAACGCAGCGGCCCATCGGACCGGCGAGACTTACCGGGTCAGTGAGACCGCGACGCGTTGATACCGACATCGCGAAAAAAGCCTGAACGGTCCAGACACGCGGCATTGTGGAGGCCGCATTTACGCCACGATCAGCAGAGACCGCAGGGACCGGCTTCGTCAGCGTCGCCACCACGGCAGTTCGTTGGCAGCAGCATGAGGAGAGCGGACGGCAGTTCGGCTGAATCTCTGTTTTGGCAGAATCCACCTTCGCCGCGGCCAGCTTGTTCAACCGAGTGGCACAGCACGGCGAGACCTTTCGCGTGGCGACCTCAAACCGCTCGGAACAGCACGCTACGGTCTTAGTCTGGCGAGTCGCGCTGCGAGTACAACAACAGTCACGCAGCGCCCACGATGGACATGCCATCACGGTTGCGATGAGCAGCGTCAGCAACTTCTGTGTGAGAATCGAGCCGGACATGAGACCGCCACCGCTTGGAATTCATGGCTGCAGAACGTGCCATTTCAGGGTGAACCACCCACGTTTACATTCACGCTCGGACAGGATCGTATCCATCCGCCTGATCTCAGGAAAGGGAACTTCTGAAACCGAAGCTATCCCTCGCGCGGCCAGATGTGAGCCGTAGCCGCACCTCGCCGGAGTGCGGGAGGACGCGTGGAAATGGCCCACGTTCTGAGGAAACGGGGCTACTCCCCAAGGTCGCTTTGATCGCCGCGCACGACATAAGATGCTCCTGAGGGGCGATCACTCCGCCAATAACTCTCACTCGCCAGTCCGTCGCGAAACGACAAAACTACGGCGACTTCGGCTGTCGCTTGGGTCGGAAGAATCGCATCGACTCTTTCACTACGCGACGACGAGACGCGCAACGGACGAGTAACGTCAGCCAAAAGTTTCGCCAGCCAGGGACATAACACTGACGGCGGCTCGCAAGGGCTTGCAGAGACTTCTTTACGACGTAATCGACATCCAGCGCCGCGTGTTTCTGAAGCCAACCGGGTGCCCCTGCGATGTCGAAGAAGGCGGTGCGAGTCACGCCGGGACAAACCGCCGTCACCGTGATGCCGCGCTCTTTTAATTCGCAGTGCAACGACTCACTGAAGTGTAGGACGAACGCCTTGCTGGCGGCGTACGCGCCCATGTAAGCGACCGGTTGAAACGCCGAGAGCGACGACACATTGAGGATCGCGCCGTGACCGCGTGCCAGCATGTCGGGGAGCAGTCGGTGCGTGAGATCAACGGTCGCAGAGACATTCAGCCGAACCATGTTCAGTACACGATCGACATCTGTGGCATCGGCCTCACCAACGATGCCGAATCCTGCGTTGTTGACGAGCAACTCAATCGCAATCCCCTTCGCCGCGAGGTCACTCAGAATTCGTCGCGGTTCGCCCGGCTCGGACAAGTCAGACACCATCACTAGGCAGTGCGTGCCATGTTGCGTGAGCAGTTCGGTTGCCAACTCTTCCATCAGTTCGCGGCGACGGGCGACGAGCACGAGGTGCATCCCGCGCGAAGCGAGTTGGCGCGCGAACTCGGCCCCAAGCCCTGAACTGGCTCCGGTCACTAAGGCCCACTGATTCGCTAGCTGCTTCCACACGCTTCAAGTTCCGCGTCTTGCGTTGATGCACCTGAGAATGTGCGTTGAGAGGTCTCCGGCATCCGTGCCGAGTGACGATCCAGCGCGTCCGCCGAGAAGACTTCTCGGCGGACGCGCTGGATCGGGGCGGGATGGTAACAGAAACCCTCGCGCGAGACACCGGAACCGGCCTGCCGCTACAATCCGGTTCACTACTTTCGGGGCGCACCCCATCGGAAAAGTCGCTCTCGTTTCCAATACGACAAACCTCCATCCAACACAGTTGTCTTGATCGGCGTACTGCTCGGACGGTGACACCATGCAAAGCACAATGGCACTTCCCGACCTGACAACCTTCGAGTCAGATGATCTCGGCGGCGCGACGAATGAGGCGCGGCTGGTCGATGAGGCGCGCCATGGTAGCCAGCAGGCATTTGGAGAACTGGTCCTGCGTTACGAGCGACGGTTGATCCGAGTTATCTTGCAATTTGTGAAGAGCGTCGAGTTGGCTGAAGACCTCGCGCAAGAAACATTTATCAAGGTTTACGAACGGCTCGAACAGTTCGATCCCGCCAGACGCTTCGGGCCGTGGCTCTTCCGAATTGGAGTCAATCACACGCTGGACCATCTGCGGCACAAGAAGCGTCGCGGTTGGTGGCTGCTGTTCACCGACCATCGCACCGAGAAACAACCCGATCCCGCCACTGCCGACCCGCGACAAGCCCTCGACCTCCAACAAGAGGTCGAAAAAGTCCTCGAACAAATTCCGGAGAACTACCGCATCGTGCTGATGCTGCGAGACCTGCAAAACTTTTCTACGTCTGAGATCGCGGCGATGCTCGCGCGCAAAGAAGCCACCATCCGCTGGAGACTTGCCGAAGCCCGCCGCATGTTTGAAGAAATCTGGGTCAAACGCCGCGACGCAGAGCCAACTCTTCGCAGCGAATCCGACCTCGACACAGACCCTCCCGCCACCAAAGCTGCACCATGAACTGTGAACAAACTCGCCAACTGCTCCCGTTATGGGTGGGCCACGATCTCTCGGACGCGACGGAAACAGCAGATCTGCGGATCCATGTTGCCGCCTGCCCCAGTTGCCGCGCGCAATACCGACGCCTGCAACAGAGTCTCGATACGCTCCAAACGATCTCGACTTCAGCAATGGAGTTCGAGACTCGCGCTCACATCCGCCCCAGCCTTTGGCCGCGCGTGGCGGCGGCGTTGCCCGAGTGGCGTCGGACGCGAGACCGCTTCAACGGCTGGATTCCTGCCGCCGCAATCGCTCTTGCCGCGACATTGATGGTCGCCGTCTCGATCTCCTCGGTGCAGCGCGAACTGGGAGCCACTCGCCCGCTGACGTGGCGCTTCGCTCCCTCATCCCCCTCCGATGGCCGCAACCTGTTCGAGACCGACGCCCACTTCGCTCCCGGCGTCATTCATCTTGAAAGCGACTCGAACCCGCTCCTCGTCCCAGCGGGCAACAAGTTCGTCCCCGAGTTCTGAGGGGATGGACTTGTAAGACGGGCACTCCTGCCCGTCTGGTTTGAAGACTGAAAGCCGGATGGGCAGGAGTGCCCATCCTACAACTCGAGCGCGGCTTGGCTGCGAATGAAACCGACGGCTATCATCGCCTACCGTTTCAAAGTCCACATTCGCTCGGGAGTCCTTAGTCATGCGCCACAAGTCGTGCGCGGTGAGTCTCTGTCCTCAATTGGCGTTCGCTCTTGTGATGCTGGCAGTGCCGTCGGTCACGCTGGCTCAAGCCGCTCCCACAAATGATGACTCGCCGTCGTCATCCGATCCGTCAGTCTTCCGAGTCCGATTTGAAGAGGCTACTGACGGGCAGGCTTTCGTCGAACGAAGCTCCGCTCCCGAGAAGTCGTTCGCACCGGGACGTGTTGTCGGTGAGGTGGCGTTCGGAGTACCGGGGCCTCGGCCTGCGAAATTCCCCCGATTCAAATCGGACAACCGCGCCGCGAAGTTCTCCGGCGAAGGCTCAATTCGGTTTGCCGATCCCGGTGAGAACAGTCTGCTCGACGTGGGGCATGGCGAATCCCTCACGCTCGAAGCGTGGGTGGCTCCAACAAAAATCGGCAACGGTCAGAACATGTACGTCGTTGGGAAAGGCCGCACGAAGAACGAAGGAGTTGCCGACGACAACCAGAACTACGCGCTCCGGCTCTTCGGTGACAATGGCCACGCAGGGGTGAGCTTTCTCTTTCGCAACGCCCGCAATCGACCAGGCGAACGCGACGACTTCCATCGCTGGACGACGACCGACGGATTCAAAGCGGACGGAAGCTGGCATCACGTCGCGGTGACATACACGTTCGGCAAGAGCGACTCAATCCAAGGCTACATCGACGGCAAGCCGCTTCCGGGGAAATGGGATTACGGCGGCGCGACGAATGACGGGCCAGTCGTTGACAACGATGAAGTTTGGATCGGTTCGGCCCTCGGCGGAGGCAAGGGGAATTCGTTCGACGGGTTGCTCGATGAAGTCGCCATTCACCGCGAATGCCTGTCGGCCGAGGTCATCCAGTCGCGATATGTCGTTGAGATTCCGCCGTCGTATGTGACTGTGCCTCCCAAGAATCCCCACGACGTTTTCATCGACATCATGGAGGGAATTCCCGACCAGTTCTCGTGGGACTTCCCGATCCCGACACCGACCCTGTCCTACATTGAATCGTCGTTCGGACTGATCACGATCCCGCACAAATACAATTCGCACGGCGTCCGCGAAGATCGCAGCAACCCGCTGATGGTCCGCATCACCGGCTGGTACGAGTTCCCTCAATCCGACACGCGGCTCCTGCTGCGATCGCACTGCGGCGCGAGGCTCTTCATCGACGGAAAGCTCCTCGTCGAGAATCCGTTCCCCAAGCCGCGCGGCGACGGACACGGTGAAGTCTACGACGTGACGACGACGGTTGTGCCTGGCATCCGACCACCTCAAACCGGCGATCACGATGTCCTCGCCACCGTGAAGGGCAACGGGAAGAGGCAACTTGTCACGCTGGAAGTGTTCGCGGGCGGCAAGAAGCACCGCCCCGAGTTCGGTGAAACCGGGCTGTGGATCGAGCGTGCGGATGGCCGGTTCCATCTGGTCTCGCACACGGGCATCGACAATCCGCTGGCCGATGAGGGCTGGCTGGAGTTCGCGCGGGACAAGCGAGCCGAACTCGAAATGCTCAACAAACTCTCACGCCAGTCCGCCTCGGCCAAGTACACGCAGTATTGGAACGACCGCCATGAGAAGGTTCAGCAAAAGATCGACTCATGGAACCCCGTCTCCAACATTCAGTCTCCTGCCGAGATGCCAGTCAGAAATCGGATCGACCACTTCATCAACACGAAGCTAGCCGATGCGAAGATTGCGCCGCTCCCTCTAACCGACGACTGGTCCTTCCTGCGCCGAGTCTCCCTCGACGTGATCGGCACGCCGCCGCAGGGGTTGATGGTTGAGAGTCGAAGGCTGAAGGGAAAGACGGGAGACAAGACCACTGAGACCTCGACCATCGCTACTCTGCCACTCAACGCTCAACCCTCCACTCTCAACCGCTCCGCCTTCATCGACAAGCTGCTCGCTCAACCCGGCTGGGCTGACAACTGGGTCGGTTACTGGCAGGACGTGTTGGCTGAGAATCCGAACATCGTCAACCCGACGCTCAACAACACCGGGCCGTTTCGGTGGTGGCTGCATGAGTCGTTCAGTGACAACAAGCCATTCGATCGGTTCGCCACCGAGTTAATTCTGATGGAAGGCAGCACGCATTACGGTGGGCCAGCGGGCTTCGGGTTGGCGACACAGAATGACTCACCGATGGCGGCCAAGGCACATGTGCTGGCTCAGGCATTTCTCGGCATGGAGATGAAGTGTGCCCGCTGTCACGATGCCCCCTATCACGACTTCCGGCAGCGCGACTTGTTCAGCCTCGCCGCAATGCTCAAACGAGGCGACGAGAAAGTTCCCAAGACGAGTACGATCCCCGGCGATGAAGCTTCCATCGCGTCGTTGCTGGTGAAGGTGACGCTCAAGCCGGGTGAGTCGGTCTCGCCGACATGGCCATTCGCAAAAGAACTGACCGCACAGTTCGCAGACGACGTTCTCTTCAACCCGCAAGACCAGCGTGAACAACTCGCCGCACTCATCACCGCACCGACGAACCGTCGCTTCGCGCAGGTCATCGTCAACCGGATGTGGCATCGCTATCTCGGGCGTGGACTCGTCGAACCGATTGACGACTGGGAACACGCCCAGCCGTCGCACCCGGAGTTATTGGAGTACCTCGAACGGGAGCTGATTCGTTCCGGCTACGACCTCAAGCACGTGGCGCGACTGATCCTGAACTCACACGCCTATCAACGTCGAGCGGATGCACTGGCGACAGAGGACCAGCAGCGCGCCGCTCTGTTTGCCGGTCCCCTCCCGCGACGCCTGTCCGCCGAGCAAATCGTCGATTCGCTGTTCGCAGCTGTCGGCAAACCGTTCCATGTCGAGGAGATGTCGGTCGATCTCGACAGCCAGCGCAGCTTTGAATCGTCGCTCAGCATGGGCCTTCCCCAGCGCGCCTGGCAGTTCGCGTCGCTCTCGAATGAGCGTGATCGTCCGGCGCTGTCGCTCCCCGCAGCTCAGACCATTGTCAACGTGCTGGAGACCTTCGGCTGGCGGGCGTCGAGAACCGATCCGCTCAGCGTGCGACCGATCGAAACGACCGTCCTGCAACCGGCGGTCCTCGCGAATGGAGTCGCCGCGAAGCGCATCACGCAACTGAGCGACGACAGCCTCATCACTGGGTTGGCTCTTGTAGAGCAACCGCTGGCGGAGTTCATCGACTCCGTCTACCGCGCGATCCTCACCCGACCCGCCACGAGTGAAGAACGCGAACTCTTTCGTGAACTGCTCGCCGACGGATACGACGCGCGCCGCATGAACGCTCCCATCGCGAAGCCGCTCCCCGTGAAGAACACCGGCGTCACGTGGTCCAACCATCTCAAGTCCGCAGCGAGCGACAGAAAACTCGCGCTGGCCAAAGAGCTGGAAGCGGGCGACCCACCCACGAAACGCCTCCGTCCAGACTGGCGCGAACGAGCCGAAGACATGCTCTGGACGCTCATCAATTCCCCCGAGTTCGTCTTCGTGCCGTAACTGTCTTCGCCACCTTGGCCCGAGTTCGTGTCCGCGTTACTGTCTGAATCAGTTCCATCAGGCCCGTCCATTGAGGAAATTCACCGTGTCACTTGGCAGCCGAGTCCATCACCGATTCACGGTCAATGAGTACGACGAAATGATCGCTCGTGGGATTCTCAACGAGAACGACCGAGTGGAACTGATTCGTGGGGAGATCGTAAACAGAATGACCATCGGAGACCGTCATGCCGCTTGTGTGAATCGCTTGAATGCGCTGTTCCATTCCCTTGTGAGAGGACACTGGATCGTCAGCGTGCAAAATCCAGTCGCCTTTGATGACAGCAAGCCCGAACCCGACATCGCGCTGCTTCGGCCACGAGACGACTATTACTCTGAGGGAACTCCGCAACCTTCGGACATCCTGCTCGTAATCGAAGTCGCCGATTCCTCGCTGGACTTTGATCGCGATACCAAGGTGGCGCTCTACGCCGAAGCGGGCATCCCCGAGTACTGGATCGTCAACCTGATCGACAATTGCGTGGAAGTCCATCGGGGACCAAAGGCCGATGGCAGCTATGCCGATTGCCAGCGCGTCTCGAAGGGCGGAGCGATCTCTCTGCTCGGTGAAGAGATCGCCGTCGATCAGTTCCTCTGATGCGAACTGCGGGTTTAGTCCAATACCGTCACGAGGCACAGCGTTTCGGCGCGCGTCTCCTGACGCGTTCGGCCCGGGTCTCCCGACCCCGCCAAACGCCCGACCGAAGGTCTCCTCTTCGATCCTCAACGCGCTGTTACTTCGGGCTCTCCGCCATTCGTGGTGATTCTTGTGGTACATCAGCCGCAGGGCGCTAGCCCCGGTTAAGCGAAATCGAACCGGGGCTAGCGCCCTGCGGCTAATTTCTGCGGGCCAACAGGAATGGCGGAGAGCCGTTACTTCGTCAGCTTCCAACCCTCACTCGTGACGGCCAATCCCGAGTGACCTTTGTGTTGGTCATAGACCGCGTGCATCTCGCTGATCGAGTTGAAGTAGCCGACGATGAAAGCGGCACTGAAGGACTCACCCGCCTTAATCGGTCGCTCGCCGAACTCCTCGATCAAACAGACATATCCGCGTTGGTGGCACCACGCCTCCGAGACCACGGTCGGGTCGAGCGTCATCCCGGCGAGCCACGGTCCCGCCTGACCCGTCTGAACGTCACGAATGTGGTAGCCGCGAATCATCCGCTCGGGAGACGGGTCTCGATCTCGCCGGAAGTTGAACCGCTCATCGGGAGCGAAGCTGGTGAGGAACTCACTCGACGGAATCAGCCCCGCATTGCCCGTGTGATAGCTGAGATAGACTTCGCTGAAGCTGTCCCCGTGCTTGTGCTTGATGTGTCCCGGCATGTCGATCCGCAGGAACATCGCGTCGCTATTGTTGACGGCGTCGATCCGTTGCATCGAGATGAAGTAGCGCTGTCCGACGGGAAAGACCAGCCACTGAGTCCACGTCGAACCGGTCTTCTTTCCGGGTGCGGCAGTGCGGTATTGAAACGTCTGCTTAATGGCGACGAAGTCCTTCCCACGCACGATTTCGGGCTTGAGTTCCTTGGCCTGCGTGCAGATTTGTGGACCTTCGATGCTCCGCTTGGGAGTCTTCCCGTGGTACTCGTTGCCGAACTTGTAAACCATCTCTCCGACCAGTTGCTCGCGATAGGCTTCGTCACTGCCAGGCTCCATGATCCAGTCGGCGATGTCGAGTCCGAAGCCGAGGTCTCGCACACCGGTCTGCTTGTCGAGCAGCGACTGCGCTTGGACTCCCGTCACGTAACCCTTCTTGCGGATCGTCGCCTCAAGCTGCGGGGTCGCGATCCGGATTTCATCGTCCTGCTCGACGACGGAGTAGTCTTGACCAAACGCGGTCGCAGCGAGGGCGACCAGCATCAATGGAAGCGAGATCAATCGAAGTGACATTGGAGTCGAGCCTCACTGCTGCAGGAGAGAATCAGGTCACACGGCCGCGCGGAGTCTACCTTCAACGGCTCTCGCTCGCACATCATCCCGAACGGTGAGCGAGGGAGTCACTCAACCGACTGGCCCTCACGACCTCGCTCACGCTTTTATACCTCGCGCGGCGGAAATTGAGGTGTCGAGAGATCAGCCGGAACGCGGCCAAAGTTTCGACACCGGCGAGCCGCAGGCCGTCAGGCTGCGGGTTCTTGATCGCCGCAGCACCCGTGGCCTCACGGCACACGGCTCGCTTATACCTCTCGCGGGATGAACTAAGACATTCTCCCACGCATCTTGGACTCCAGACATCCGAAGCCTTCAGAGACTTCGGATGTCTTTCACGCTGATCGTCAAATGTCTCACTTTGGTCCGCGTGAGGTATAAAATATCTCACCCATGACCGTGCGAGGTATAAACGTGCAAACCTCTCATCCATGACCGTGCGGTGTATATACCGCACACGATCCTGAGTGAGACGTTTCGGGCGAGCCGTGTGCCGTGAGGCCACGGGTTTCTTGCAGTGTCGAAGCACCCGCAGCCTCACGGCATGCGGCTTACCAAATGTCTCAATGTCCACCGCGCGGTGTATAACAGCCTGCTGAAAAACGTAGGATGGCCTCCCAAGCCGTCCGTCTTCGGCTTTGAACGCGGACGGGCAAGGTGCCCATCCTACGTTTTTCAACAGGCTCATTAACCGCGATTCTGTGTACCACTCCGATGGTTTCTACCTCATTGCCGGTTGAGTTCGCTCATGAATCGTTTGCTGGTTGGCCTTGTTCTCTTGGCGGCAAGTGCCTCGTTGGGGGTGTTGTGGCTGACGGGTTGGCCGTTGGGTGTGCCGGGCGAATGGACGTGGGACCGCATTCCGACGGAACTCGATTCGGGAATGAATGGTCTGGGGGCGGCGGTGGCGGCGGGGTTGTTTGTCGTTGTGGTGCGAGTGGGTTGGAAGCGGATGAACCGTGTGACGAGACGGCCGGTGTCGCGTGGTGAGGTCTGCGGTTGGCTGGTCACTCTCGTCGGGATGAGCTTCGCGTGGTTATGGATCGTGCAGGAGGCGGCTCCGGTGAAGAACCGGCTCGGCAAAGCGGCCTTCGTCCTCTACTACTCCAGTTCGTCGGGGTACTTCACGAAGGCTCGGTATGAAGAGCCGAGTCCGGGCCGGTTGTTGGCGGGTTATGAGGACTTGATGCGCGAGCGTGATGTCTTGCACGTCGGGACTCATCCGCCGGGATTGTTCCTCGTGTTTCAGGGACTGATCGCCGCGTGTGAGTTTTCACCGCCGCTCGCCGCGTTTCTGGATGCGAGTCAACCGGCATCGTTCCGTGAGGCGTGTGATGTCATCGCGACGAACAGCTTGCGGGCGAAGTCGGTGCGCGCGGTGTTGCCGCTCGATCGACGCGTTCTCTGGCTGGCGACGCTGCTGGTGATGTTGAGCGCGTCGCTGGTGGTGGTGCCGCTGTATGGAGTGGTTCGGCTCACGCATGATCGCGCGGCAGCTTGGCTCACGGCGGCGCTGTGGCCTGCGGTTCCGGCGGCGGCGGTGTTCGTGCCGAAGTCGGACGTGGTGTACGCGCTGGTCGGGATGATGTTCGTCTGGCTGTGGCTGCTGGCGTTGAAACGTCGGTCGCTGGGGTTGGCGCTGTGGGCAGGCTTGATCGCGTGGTGCGGCTTGATGTGCAGCTTGGCCTTTCTGCCCGTGTTCCTGTTCGCGGGACTGGTGACGCTGGGGTCGCGGTCGTTTGGATTGGGGCTGGTTGAGCTTGATGGAAATGAAGAAGACCCCCTCACCCTAACCCTCTCCCCCGAAGACGGGGGCGAGGGGACAGGAAGGGAAACGCTCGAGGCTCGATGCTCTGTCCCAGTTTCTCAACTCGCTGTCCCCATCTCTCAACGGCCTGCCCCCTTCGTGTGGCTCTCGACTCTCGTCCCTCGACTCATTCCCACGATCGCTGCTGCCGCGATGGGCTTTGTTGTGCCGACGTTGTTGCTTGGATGGCAGGGTCGAGTGAACCTGCTGGTCGTGTGGTGGCTGAACTATCAGAATCACGCCGGGTTCTATGCTCAGTATCAACGGACTTACTGGAAATGGTTGCTGGTCAACCCGGTCGAGTTGTGTCTCGCCGCAGGAGTCCCCGTCGCGCTGTTGGCCGCGATGAGCGTGCTGCGACTCACGAAGGAACGACGCTCGACGTTGATGGCCGTGGCGTGGTCAATGTTTTTCGTGGGCGGGTTGCTCTGGTTGACGGGCAAGAACTCGGGCGAGGCGGCTCGGCTGTGGATCGTCTTCCTGCCGTGGCTGGTGTGGTTAGCGGGACCGCTGCTGGCGGAAGCCGAAACAGACTCAAAAGAACGCTGGCTGCGACCGGCTTGGTGCGTGCTGGCCATTCAACTCGTGGTCGGCTTGCTCACGGTCGCACGTGTCAGCGGGTTTCATTTCGAGTGAGGAGCCGCTGGGCGGCATGATCCGCCAAGCCGATTCTTGGCGACGCAAGCGAGGAGGCCGCTGCGAAAGTCCATCTGTCCTTTCGATGTGGTCTTCGTAGCGTTGGCCATGTTTGTGAATTTGAAATTTATCGTGCCTGCATCGCCGACTTCAACTTCAACACGAGTCGTTCTTGGTCCTCGCGAGACATCCGTTCAATTTCCTCAAACGAAGTGAGCGGGAGATTCAATAACTCTTGGTAGACCTGAATGGTCGCCTCGACTCGTCCTTTCACACGTCCCTCGACTCGCCCTTCGGCGATCCCCTCCTCAATTCCGTCCAAACGGGCGCTGAGCAGGCCACTGCGGAGGTCCATCTGTCCCTTGATGCGGTCTTCGTAGCGTTGGCGTTCGAGATCAGTGGCGGCGAGCATTTCGAGTTCCTTCGCAGCGTGTTGGCCAACTCGCGTTGGCTCTGTCTGTGATCTTGAAACTCATCGTGCCCGCATCGCCGACTTCAACTTCAACAGGAGTCGTTCTTGTTCCTCGCGAGACATCCGTTCAATTTCCTCAAACGAAGTGAGCGGGAGATTCAATAACTCTTGGTAGACCTGAATGGCTGCTTCGACACGTCCCTCGACACGTCCCTCGACAATTCCGTCCAAACGGGCACTGAGCAGGCCACTGCGGAGGTCCATCTGTCCCTTGACACGGTCTTCGTAGCGTTGGCGTTCGAGATCAGTGGCGGCGAGCATTTCGAGTTCCTTCGCAGCGTGTTGCAGGCCCGCGAATCGAAGTTCGCTGGGCCACGGGTTCAGTTCCAGTTGGGCGATATGTTGCAGGAAGAAGAGCCAGCCGTCCAGATCGGTGCGGAGTTCATGCTGCACTTTCACGAACTTGGGCAATTCAATGACATGAATCTCTAGGCGATCCGAGTAGGTCAACGAGTGCGTCTCATTCCACAGACGGAAGCGTTGATGGCAATCCGTCTCACCTGGAAACAACAGGTCATCGAGTAGTAGCACCGAAATCGTCGGCTGCAACTCTTTGTAATCGTCGCCACCGGTCAACTGTTGTGAAAACAGCTTGGCCCAGTAGTACAGCACTCGTTCCTTGAGAAACTTGTGCGACAGCATCTGCATCTCGATGTTGTAGATCCGTCCCTGTGTGTCGTGAGCCCGAATGTCGAGGATCGATAATTTGTCTTCGGTCGCGTCTTGCGGCAGCAGTGGGTTCAACAGTGTCAATCCGACCAACCGTTGAGCGGGAGGTGGATCGAGAATCGCGTTGAGCAACAGCACCAACAGTGGTTCATTCTGTTCGCGCCCGAAGACATACTTGAACGCAAAATCGACTTTCGGATCGATGCCGATCGGCATGGCTCACACTCCTGCATTGGACGGTCAGCGAGAGATTGCTGGTGAGGATATACCGCGCGCGGCGGAAATTGAGGTGTCGAGCGTCCGGTTCGGAAATCTATCGTCTCTCTCTCGAACCGGACGCTAGCGCGTTCCGGCGAATTGGGTGAGCCTCATTCTCCGCCGCGTGAGCCATAAAGACGCTCAAGTCTTGCTCAAGCCGCTCGGTCGATCTGATGCTTCCCATCGCCTCAGAACCACTGGCTGCTATTGCGCGCTGACCATGTCGGGGCGGAGGCGTTTCGCGTCACGGAGGTAGACGTGAACGATGTCCGATTGCTTCTGGTCGGTGTTGACGTGCAGCAGGACTCGGATGCAGCGGGCGACTTTGGCGGTTGGAACGGCGATCTCGGATGCACAGAGGAGCGGCACTTGCGTCATTCCAAGCCCGCGTGCCGCTTCGGCGGGATAAGTCGAGACGAGATCAGGCGATGTCGTGAAGATGGCCGAGACGATCTCGTCGAATTCGGTGATCGCATTGGCTCGAAGCAACTCTTCCAGCAATTCACGCGTGGCGGCGAGAATCTGCTCGGGGATGTCCGCCTCGACACTGGTGGCTCCACGGATTCCTCTGACCGGCATGATCGAACGCTCCTGCAACTGACGGGAGGAGTGGCATACAAGTCTGCTCCTCAATGCGGTCGGTAGAGATACCCGATTCGTTCAGCCCCTGCCAGTTGTATTGCCTTCGCCCCCTCGACGCGGTGATGAACGGTCTTCCCGGTTTTGACCGTCTGAGATATACCTCGCGCCGAAGGGGGACCGGACGGAATGGTCTCTCGGTTTGCATGAGCCAGCACACGGCTTGTGCCTCGGTTTGCAGGGGGGAAACAACATGAGTCACACGGTTGAATCATTGGCGAAGCTGGTGGGTGGTGAGGTTCGCGGTGACGGCGGACGTGTGATCGTCGATGCCAATGCGATTGAAATGGCTGGACCTCACGCGGTGACGTTCGTCGTCGATCAAAGCCACGTCAGCCGTTTGAAAGAATGCCAGGCTGGAGCGGTGATCCTCAACGCGAAGGTGGCGGGGATTCTGAGTGAGTCTCCGTCGTGTGCGTTGATCGTGGTGCCTGATCCTCAAGTTGCCTTTGTGCAAATTCTTCCGCTGTTCCGCAAGGTGCGGCCTCGACCGGAGCGAGGCGTCTCGCCGCGTGCCAACATTGCACCATCGGCCAAGCTGGGGCGCGACTGCTTTGTCGGGCCGGGCGTGTGCATTGGCGAAGAGGTCGAGATCGGCGATGGCTGTGATCTCCATCCGGGAGTCGTGATCGGTGCGGGATGCAAACTTGGCGACAACGTGGTGCTGCACCCGAACGTGGTGCTGTATCACGACGTGAGTGTGGGCCATCGCACGATCATTCACAGTAATGCCGTCATCGGAGCGGACGGGTTTGGCTACCGGTTTGCCAACGGTCAGTTCGAGAAGATTCCGCAATTGGGAACCGTCGAGATTCACGTCGATGTCGAGATCGGAGCCTGTACCACGATCGACCGAGCCGCGATCGGAGCGACGGTCATCGGAGCCGGAACGAAACTCGATAACCTCGTCATGATCGGTCACAACTGCGAACTTGGGCGACACAACGTCTTCGCTTCACAAGTCGGACTAGCTGGCTCGTGCAGCACCGGCGACTACGTTCGTGTGGGCGGACAAGCAGGCGTCAAAGATCACGTTCGGATGAATACCGGCTGCACGATCGGAGCCAAAGCGGGCATTCACAAAGACGTACCCGCCGGAGAAGTCTGGATCGGCTATCTCGCCACACCCGAGGCCGAGCAAAAGAGATTGCTCTTCTCACTCAAGCGTGTGCCCGAAATGCGCGATCAACTCAAGGGACTGGAAAAACAGGTGGCCGCTCTGACCGCGCAGTTGGCAGAAATGCAGACACTCGCGTCGGATGAACTGCGGCGCGCGGGATGAATCTTGGCCGAAGGGTTGCAGTCGCACTTCGATTTTTTTGTCGGTTGGTTAATCGCTAGCCGACAGCTTTTGGGCAGACAGTCTCACACTCATGGACGACACAGAACCAAACATCATTCCTCTGCGAGGTCGCCACGTCGGGCTGCTCGCGGGGGCGGGCAATTTTCCACTGGTGTTCGCCGAGACGGCGCGCCAGCAGGGACTGCTCGTTCACGCTGTCGGGGTGATGGGCATGGCGTCGCCTGAGTTGCGTGAATTGTGTCACACGTACTGCGAGTCACCGCTGGCTCGTATCGGTCGAGCAATTCGGCATTTCCAACGAGCCAAAGTGAATCGCGTCGTGATGGCTGGCAAGATTGAAAAAACGGTCCTCTTCCAACCGTTCCGCTTGTTGCGGCTGCTGCCCGATTGGCGGACGCTGCATATGTGGTGTCGCTATGCCGCGCGGGATCGCAAGGACGACACGTTACTGCTGGCGGTCATTCGTGAGTTCGCTCGCGACAACATTCACTTCGATTCGGCCCTCGACTATTGCCCGGAGCTACTCGTGAAACACGGCTTCCTGACCCGACGCAAACCAACCGATGCCCAATGGCGCGACATCCGCTTCGGCTGGGACTTGGCCAAAGAAATGGGACGCCTCGATGTGGGGCAGTCGGTCGTCGTGAACGATCTCGCCGTAATCGCGGTCGAAGCGATCGAAGGGACAGACCGCGCGATCCAACGCGCTGGCGAACTGTGTCGTCGCGGCGGCTTCACCGTGGTAAAGGTCGCCAAGCCGCAGCAAGACATGCGCTTCGATGTCCCGACGATCGGGACGCAAACCATCAAGACGCTGCAAGAGGCGGGGGGCCGAGTCCTCGCGATCGAAAGCAGCAAGACAATCATGCTCGACCAACGCGAAGTGATTGACCTCGCCGACCGACTGGGGATCGCGATCGTGGCCATCAACGCCGAAGAGTTGGAACTGCGTGCGGTTGCGTGAAGTTCGGACTCTTTGCGAATGGATTGGAACACCGAAACCGAAGAGGAGACCTTCGGTCGGGCGTTTCGGCGGGGTCAGGAGACCCGCGCCGAACAGTCCCGAGGTCCGCGCCGAACAGAGGTTTGGGGATTAAACGAACGCCCCGGATCGTCGGTTAGAACTGATCGCTGATCCGCCTCACGTCGCTGTCGCTGGCCGTTTGCAGTGGACGTTGCGGATCGTAGGTGCCGAAGTTCTCTTCAGGAGCATCAGGGCGTGGCAGCTCAATGACTTCGGTGTGTGAGTTTTGGACCTCTTCCAGATCGGAGTCGGGATCGCCCGGTCCCATTTCGACGCGAAACTTTTCCCCCGCGAAGGAGAGTTCATCACCCGGCAACAGCGCACCGCGAATGACTCGCTGGCCGTTGACCTTCGTTCCGTTGGTGCTGCCGAGGTCGCGAATGAACAACAGGCCGTCTGTTCGCACGATCAAACAATGCAGCTTCGAGATGCTGCTGCGATCGAGGCACACATCGCACAGATCGTCTTGGCGACCAACGAGGGTCACGTCGCGAACGATCTGAATGGAGCGGCCACCTTTGGTGGGAACCAGTTGAGCACGCATGGTTCGATGATCTCGCACGAGGACAGAGGCTTGAAGCGAGGCGACATTCTCCACTGAGCCTTGAGCGTGTCAAGCCGCGTTGTCACCAAGCACTGATGGCGGTCACAACGACTTGTCCGATTGCTCTTCTTGTCCGGATTGGAGGGAGCCGTCATAGTTGCTGCGGCCCCATCAGGTCTGAGAAGGATTCCGTGCCACTTTGTTCAGGAGAGCCAGCATGTTGTCGGGAGAGATTCGATTCCGTTCGCTGATCGTAGCGACCGTGGTGTTGATGAGTGGAGTGGCTCAGGCTGCGACGTTCAATGGGACTGTCGAAGAAGTCATGCCGGGTGACAACGCCATCACGATCAAGTTGAATGGCAAGCCAGGGACGGTGAAGAAGTTTGCCGTCTCGCCGACCACGCAGGTGCTTGTTGATGGCAAGAAGTCTGAATTGGCCGATGCCGAAGCGGGGCAGTCGGTGACGGTTGTGGCCGATGGTTTGAACAATGCCACGCGACTCACGTTGAAGTCGGTCAAGGGGTCTCCAGCGGGCGGCTTGAAAGGAGCGGCGGCGGGCGACTGGCCACAACATCGCGGTCCTCTTCGCGACAATATTTCGACCGAGAAAGGACTGCTCGAAAAGTGGCCTGATGCGGGGCCGAAGCCCGGTTGGAAGCAGACCGGTTTGGGTGAGGGCTTTTCGAGCGTCTCGATCAGTGACGGCAAGGTCTTCACGATGGGGACCAACGGTAAGACCGAAGTCTTGCTGGCGATGAATGCGGCGAACGGGAAAGCGATGTGGTCGGCCAATGTGGGAAGTATTCGTAACGATGGAATGGGGAACGGGCCGCGCGGGACGCCCACGGTTGATAAAGATCGCGTCTATACGCTCGGTGCGAACGGTGACTTAGTCTGTGCGAAGGTCGATAAAGGGACCATCGTCTGGCAGAAGAACATTCTCAAAGAATACGACGGCAGCAACATCCAGTGGGGCATCAGCGAATCGGTGTTGATCGACGGAGACAACTTGATTTGCTCGCCCGGCGGCAAAGGTGGAACGATCGTCGCGCTGAATAAGCTGACGGGCAAGAACGTCTGGAGTTCTCAGGTCGATGGCTCACCGCAAGCGGCGTACTCGTCGCCGATTATCATCGAGCACGGTGGTGAAAAGCAGTACGTGACCTACGTTCACACCGGTGTCGTCGGCGTCCGCGCGAAGGATGGCAAGCAACTCTGGAAACAGCCCGAGTCGGCCAATGGCACCGCTAACTGTTCGACGCCACTCTATGCCGATGGCATGGTCTTCACCGCGTCCGGATATGGCACCGGCGGAGCGATGTTTGAACTCGGCTCGGAGGGAGTCGGCAAGCTCGCCTATGCCAACAAAGACATGGTGAACCATCATGGCGGCATGGTGCTGCTCGAAGGCCATATCTATGGATTCGATGAGCAGATTCTGAAGTGCATCGAACTGAAAACGGGCAAGACCAAGTGGCAGAACCGTTCGGTCGGCAAAGGCTCCATCACGTATGCCGATGGACATCTCTATCTGCGCAGTGAGAACGGCCCCGTCGCGCTCTGTGCCGCGTCACCCGAGGGCTACGACGAAACCGGTCGCTTTGAACATCCGAACCGCAGCAGCAAACCCGCGTGGTCTCACCCCGTCGTCTGTGGTGGCAAACTCTATCTCCGCGATCAAGACCTGCTGTTGGTATACGACGTGAAAAAATAGTGGCGGCATGACGCTGCCTGACCTTGGAGTGCGATATGAAGTAGTGAGATCCAAGAGGCGGCCCACCTTTCAAGTGGCTGTTCCTCGTTAAGGACCGGCGCACAAAAATCTGGCGACATTGGCTTTCATTCGTACTCCGGCCCTGCCATCCGAGCGGTCACCGAATCTGAAGAAAAATAACCGCACGGATGGCAGGGCCGGAGCACAGATGAAGAAGATGAAGAACGAGAGACGGCATCCGGATCACTTCGATCAGTAGAGCGATCTTGCCGGTTGTTGATGCGCCGATTCTTAGGCGACCGACAAGAAGTGTCTTACCCGTGGGAAAGGCTCCCAGCCTGTCATTCCGGCTCATGAATGGCCGGCATAGAAGCCTATGCCACGGTACTTTTTCACTGAGAGGCTATCCGAGAAGCATGAATCTCTTCATGCCGCGAGTGCCGTTGGGTTTGTGTTCACGGCGAGTTTGTAGTTGAAGCTGACGGGTGGTTCGACG